>JBBQOG010000021.1:0-17074 GCA_038330665.1 Bacteroidales bacterium | reverse complement strand
GTAGTTTCGTAAGGATGAGCGTTTTATCCATATCACCGACCCGCAGAGGAATGATCGGGCTTTCGGCCAGGCCGGTGTGAAAACCAAGATCCTGGAAGGCCTTGAGCGAATAACGGCTCAATTCCCAGAGGTTATCGATGCGTTCAGGTTCCTGTTTCATCACCTCGAGTGAAGCCAAAACGGTTGCCGTAGAGGCAGGAGTCATGGAGGCACTGAATATGAGTGCGCGGGAATTATGTTTCAGGTAGTTGATGGTATTGAAATCACCGGCAATAAAACCTCCGAGCGAAGCAAACGATTTGCTGAAGGTTCCCATGATCACATCCACTTTATCCGTTAAGCCAAAATGGTCGGCGGTTCCGCGCCCGTTTTTCCCCAGAACACCAAGGGAATGCGCATCGTCCACCATGATGGATGCATTGTATTTTTCGGCCAATTCAACAATTTCGGGAAGTTTTACAATATCTCCCTCCATGCTGAAAATTCCGTCGACCACAATGAATTTCAGTTTATTATGCGGACAAACCTTTAATCTTCTTTTAAGAGAATCCATGTCATTGTGACCGTACTTCACGGTTTTCGCAAATGACAACCGGGCCCCTTCGATTATCGAGGCATGGTCCAGTGCATCGAGGAGGATATAATCCCCTCGTTGCGGGATACAGGACAGGACACCCAGGTTTGCCTGAAAGCCGGTGCTGTAGCAGAGTGCTGCTTCTTTCCCTACAAATTCAGCCAGCTTATCCTCCAATTCGATATGGATATCCAGTGTTCCGTTCAGAAACCGGGATCCGGCGCAACCGGTACCATACTTTTTGGTGGCCTGAACAGCCGCTTCAATAACTTTTGGATGGTTCGTAAGGCCCAAATAACTATTGGAGCCAAACATGAGAACTTTTTTTCCGTTAATGATGACTTCCGTGTCCTGTTCGGATTCGATCACCCGGAAGTACGGATAAACACCCGCCTCCTGAACTTTTTGGGGTGCATCGTACTTGCTGAGTCGGTCTTGTAATATGCCCATAGATGGCAATATTAATGCTTTTCCTGATTATTATGATTAGCTCCCGACACAATTTTGGCAAAGATCAGTATAAATACTTATCAGTTTAGCCCTGATTTTATCCTCGTCAAACTGCTGGAGCAGCTGATGTGAAATCGCCATAGCCTCTTGATTATAAGCATTATCGCTCATCAGACTTTTAACCATGCTGATGAATTCCGGAGTGGTGTGCGCCTTCAGGAATGGATGTTCATACAGGAGTTCATATTCAGGAAGATCCCGGAATATTACCGGAAGACCACAAGCTGCTGCTTCAAGCGGAGCCATCGGACAATTCTCCTGGTAAGAGGGGAAAATAAAAATATCGGCAGCCGAATAAACCAACGGCATATCATCCAGTTCAAACATTCCGGGAAAGGATACATTGGGAGTGGCTTCCGCTATTCGGTTGTTTATCCTGATCAGCCCTTCCGTGAGAGCGCCAAACGGACGACCGCCAGCCCAAACAAAACGTGCTTCCGGAATGGCAGCGGCAATATCCAGAAAATCTTCCACCCCTTTTCTCCCTTCCAGCTGCCCGACACCGAGCACCACAAATTCACCTTCCTTCAACCCGAGTTTTTCCCGTCCGAGCTTTCGTTTTTCAGCGGTGTTCCGCCAGAATTCGGTGGGTACGGGGTTGTACATTTTAACGATGCGGGTATCGGCTTTCAAATCCTTGATGGCCATTTCAACCATGGGGGAAAGAGCGATACAAACATCCGCATAAGAATATACCTGTTTGAAGTACCATCTGATGACCGGCATGAGAATTTGCCAGCCGGGAATTGACCCTTTCGCCGAATCCGGAATCACATGCACGGTGAGTACACGCCTGCCCTTATATCCCAGTCCCCTCATAAAATAAAGGAGTCCATAGGTATGGGAATGAAAGATATCGCCCCGGCCCTGTCCGTTGACCAATACCTCGATATCATCCTTTTTACGAAGCAAATCGACCATTTGAACAAAAACGGTATTCACTCCGTTGGCTTTCATCAGCCTGGCCATTTCATATACCACTTGTACTTTCATAATCTATTGCATCAAAAACTGAGCCTTTCCCATTTGTAAATCGCTCCTTTTCATATCCGTAATATGGATATTCCTGCCCAGTACCCCCGGATCGATTGTGTTATCCTTAATTATCACCCCTTTGCAATATTCGAGCGATACGGAATATTTCCGGGGATGCCAGGGTTTGAAGCTATGGCTTTCTGTCAGGTGATTGCCGGTAAAATTCAGGTTGTCAACCGATTTGGCATATAATACCGGATAATCATATAAATCAAACTGATTATTTTCGATTCGGATATTCCGGTGAAACCCGGGTTTTGTAACATCAGGTTTGGGAATTTCGGGGTATATGCTAATAATAGCTTCGCAAAACTGGTACATCGAAGTCAGACACTGGTCGGTGAAGTGGTTATTCCGAATCAGCACATCCTTCACCCCACCCGATTCATACCAGTTATTGGCATCGCCGGCAATCAAAATCGCAGATCCGCTGGATTCAAAGAGGTTATTTTCCACGATCACCTTGCCGGGAGTGGATATCAGTATCCCACGGGCGCGGCAGCTCTCAAAGCGGCAATTGGTGATCAGAAGGTCGGGGGTCCAGGTCAGGTTTTCCAAAGCAAACCCGGTTTGAATCTCCACCGGAACCGGATCCCGGAAAGTCAATTTGAAAAGTTTAGGATCGATCGCTTCAAAACGATCAACGACTCCATAAGCCACAGTGAGCATGGAATTATTCTCAAGATATCCCACTTTTTCACCGGGCCGGGCCCAGATCATTCCCACACTCTGATCATGCATAAACTTACACAGCAAAGTTTTAGCATCAATTTTTTCCATAATCCTAACGGAAGTACCATGCACATTAACCGGATCATCCATCAATCCGTGAAAGCGGCATTGTTCAATCGTGATCTGACCGGCGCAGTTTGAAAAATGCAGGCCATCATCATGTCCCGATAACACCCGGTTTTTTGCGGGGTTCGGAACCGAATTCACCCGTCGGAATGTCAGATCGCGAGCGTATTGTGATAAAATCCCCAGACCCGCATTGTGATACATATTAAGATCTTCGATTAATACCCGGTGGCTGTCGGTGATAAATATACCGGCATGATCCCTTTCGCTGTGACGTAAAACCAGGTAATTTCCCCTGGCGGGCAGCCGTTTGAATGCATAATTCAACCGAACCAATCCCGGCGACAACTCCTCGGCCCGGTAGGCATTCCACCCACCCCCCAAACAACCCCAATCGCCGGTATTATAAGCCACATTGTGGGTTTGCCGTTCAAATTCCATGGTCCCCCACCACTGGCTTTTCCAGCCTTCACCCAGAAATACAAGTTTGCCCTTTTCTATTTGATAGGGAAACTCCACCGGATTTATCCGGATATCCAGGTAGGCAGGGTTGGTTTCCACCACCTCACCTTCGGCGGTTAAAGGGATATCCCAATCGACATTCACTTTTTTTATGGTGATATCCTCACTTCCATCGATTGTGAATGGCTGCATCCGGTCGTGATATACAAAGTCCGATCCCCCGCAGTCCATCGTCACCCCCTTCAGGTTTTCCAACAGAATGGCACATCGCCGCGGGTTGTTTACCGTGGTGTTCGATTCAAAATAGACTTTTTCGGTACAGTATTGAGGCCAGAAATCGTATCGCCCCGGTGGAAAAAAAATGACTGAGCCCGGTTTGCCGGCGCAGTCTCTTAAAGCTTGTTGAACAAAAGGGACCGCATTGATTCTTGAATCAGGTTTCAGTCCGTATGAGGCAATATTTACGGTATCAGGATTGGAATAAGCCGCTATTGAGAAAAGAAGAAAAAGTGGAAGAAACTTCATTGTTTTTGGGTTTATATTCAAAAATACGAAATTTTCTCCGTGACGCGGCCCTGGAACTGTCGGAAATCAGGATCCGCATGCCCTGCGCATGGCCATCAGATTCTCCGGCGGAGTGTTCACGGTAATCTCGCAACCCCCCGAAAGCATGAATTTCCGACCCTTTTCCTTTTCCAGGATGGCTTTGGACCGTTTAAAAATTTCATCAGAATCCAGGTTCTGAATATCTACCGGGTTGATATTTCCGCATCGCACCACATCCGGACCAAAAACCTGATAAGCATGCTCCATATCGGTCATGAAATCCAGATCAAAAATATCCAGATTCAGTTTTGCGAGATCATCCCACAAGTGGGTGGTATTCCCACAGATATGCATTTTTACCGGCACCCCGAGGGAGTGTATAAAATCCACTAATTCAAGGTGTCGCCCGAAAACAAAGGTATGGTAGGTTTCCGGATCGATCTGGGAACAGATGGCATCCCCCACACCTATCAGGTCGCAGCCGGCTGCAACCTGTTCCCGGGCGAAGACTTTGGCGGTTGCCAGGCACTTATCCAACAAAAGATGTGACATTTCGGGCTCCATCATCAGCATCAGCAACATCTCGGTAACCCCTGCCAGATCGCAAGCCTCCGCGAGAGGACCCTCAATCCAACCCATCACGGGAACGGTCCCCTTCAACAAACGCTGGTAATGCCGCGCTCCGTTTATCCGGTCAAGAGTACGGGCATTATGCAGTATATCAGGCTCTTTGAGACCTGAAATATCGCGGGAATCGGCGATCACTCTTGTCAAACACCTGGGCACCCCTTCCGGAATAAATTCGACTTCGGCACCGTAGGCGGATGTTTCCCGATAGGGATCGGATATCAGGCTGACCATATCCAAATCAAAATGCTCCAGGCATTTCACGTTGGATTCAACCAGCACCCGGTAATCCGAGGCCAGTTCACCATAGGTTTTTCCGTTGAACCGGGCCGCAAAATGCATGAGGATCGGATAAAAAGGAACGCGTTCCGATATCCTTCCTGCCAGAAGGTTAAGGAATTCTTCTTTCTTGGTCATGGTTTTTTAAAGGTTACCTGCCTCAGGAGGGTTTGTCCCATGGGTACCAGTTTTACCGGTTCCTCCCTTCCGGTTTCCGGATTGATCAGATCCGCAGTAAAAATCAATTTTCCGGGATCAGCCTGTTGAATAAAAATTCGATTACCCATCCGGTATCTCAATGGATCAGAAGCATATACCTCGACATCTTTGAAGCCGGGCAGCGGATAGCTCTTTGTTTCAGTTTGCTTTCCTTCCACCGGATGCGCGAGAACCAGCGGTCCAAAGGTGAAATAGGATTCACCCTTCAAATCCTTCGACAGACCCGTTTCCGGTACAAAAGTCAGGATCACTTCGTCGTGGTTTTTCCAGGTTTTCTTGATCAGGATATACCCATTCCTTACCTCATGCGGATAATTGACAGTGAAACCGTTAGCCCAGGAGGGCTTTCTGAATTTCAGCACAAATTTTCCCGGACTCTCCAAGGATATTGCAAACCGGAATGAATAGCCAAAAGGATATTCCGTTTGTTCTTCGATCTCCACCAGCTGCTTTCCAATCCTGGTTTTCACCGTTGAGGGCCCGAGAAGGGTGGCCACCAGGCCCTGCCGGTCGCGCATCCACATCGATCTCACGTAATAGGAAGCGATCCGTCCCGCATTCGGAACGCAGCAAACCGCAACATCCTGATGAACCGGTGAATATTTGTATCGGGTCTGTCGTTTTACCGGTACTGTATCATTAAGGGGACCGGTCATGTACCATGAATTATCCGTTTTAAGGTAAGCGATGGAACTCTCGGCAGGGTGCCTGGCACCTTGTGCCGCATTAAAGAAAATCCGTTCAATCTTATCGCCAAATGCCTGCTTTCCGGTTTTTTGCAACAGCAGGGCGTAAGAATCGAGGAGCTCCTGAATAGAGCAATATTCATAGCCTGTTTCCGAAGCGTCGGCTTTCCGGCCACCGATCCACTCATCACCGACAGGACCTCCGGAGGGTGTGGTAACCGAATCAATTCTTCGCAGATAAATATCCAGAGCCTTCTTCAGTTGTTTATCTCCGGTGGCAAACCAGGCAACCGTCAGCGACCGCAGCTGCTCATAGGTATGAACTCCGTGACCTTTCAGTTTATATTTGGGATTGAGGATGTTATCGAGACAAATATCCTCCTCCATCAGTTTATTTGCGGAATAGTTGCGGTAAAGAAAGGCTGCATAATTTATATATTCCCTTTTCCCGGTGATTTGATAAAGCCGGTCCAGTATATCCGTAAATACCAATCCATGACATATCCCGGCAAAAGAGTTTTCCGCCTTAAAAGGGTCGGACCTCTCACGGGGATAATTCACCATCACATCTTTAACTGCTCGTTCCATGGAGCTTAACAGGGTATCGCGGTTTCCGGTCCCCGACTCATAACAGGCAAGCATGCCTCTGAGCAGGGTTGCCTTGGCCCACAGCTCACCGTTTTCCGTTTTAAATCGGTACCGAAGATTTTTATCATAAATACCCAGGTATCCATTACTGTCCTGGGTGCTCAGGATATGATCGATATAGGTCCCGATTTTCTTCATCTGTTCCGGATTTCCGGTGAGTATGGCCTGCCGGATCTCTCCGTCGCGCCAGTTCGACTGGGTTTCACTGTTCCACCAAAGGTATTGTACTTCCCAGTCGGCACCCTCTTTCAGGTTCCCGACATCCTTGCTTTTATCCTTCTTTGACAGGCGGTTCTTTCCATAGATATCATCCGCGGTGGTGAGATCAGGAACCAGTTCATCCAGATGGCCGGTAAATCCGGCCATGTCCTTATTCATCTGTTCCAGTATCCAGCCGGAAGGTTTCACCTCACCAAAAGGCAGGTATTCAAATTTCTCGTTCATGGTTGTGCATCCAGAAAGGAAAATAAGCAAACCGGTATAAAAGATCCATTTCATGGCTCCAGCAACAAAGTCTTCAGTTTATCCAGCTGATCAGTGGTAATACCTGTGGTCATCAGGTAATTATTTATTCCTCCGTAATCTTTCTCCACCTTATTGATGGCCGTTAGGAGGTACCGCTCCCTCACATGAAAAGCGGCCTGGAGGTTACCCTTCGGAAACAGTCCGATGGTGAAAAGTCTCAGATTTCGCAGCAATTTGCTGATCCGGGGCATCATGAAATCATTGGATTTCAGGTATTCTCTCATGATATTATCCGGGTCGAGACCCAAAAACAACTGGATCATGGCTGCAGCAAAACCCGTGCGATCCTTACCCGCCCGGCAATGTATGATCAAGGGCAGAGAACTTTCGGTTAGCATGAGCAATATCAGCCTGCCCATCGGTTCCACCATCATGTCAACCATTTCCTCATAGGTCCCGTTGATCACGTCAGTGATCTGCTTATCCGCATGACGCCTCAGCAGGAGCGGCTTTAGACGGTCACGCGTGATACGGTCAATATTGCAGGGCATCGAAACTCTTACTCTGCCGGGAAGCAAAACCGGTGCCCGCTCCTGTTCCTCCAGTGAACGAAAGTCAACCACATGCTGGATATGCAGAGATTCTAAAACTTTCAGGTCAGATCTGTTTAGCTTTTGTAAAACTCCTGAGCGAAAAAGCAACCCTGTCCGGATCCTTTTCCCATTTCGGGTCACCCCTCCTCCAAAATCGCGAAAATTGATCCGGTCGAGCATATGCTAATATTGAAATTAAAGCTATTCTGTTGTTGCGGGAGCCTATCGCCCAAAATCGTCCGGCACCCGCACGGCGACCACTTCTCCGGTCACACACTCCACCCCGTTCGCCATCAGGCGGGCCTCCACGATCACTTTCCGGCCTTTTACTTCACGGATGATCCCACGGATTTCCAGCTGGGAATTGATGGGTGTGGGTTTCTTGTAATCAACTTTCAACGAAGCGGTTACGCATCGCGGAGCATTGAATCCCTCCAGCACCAACCCTTCGGCGCGGGCCAGTGCCAAAGCAGCCGAGCCGGTACCATGGCAGTCGATCAGCGAAGCCAGGAGCCCACCGTAAACAAAACCGGGAATCGCTGTATGATAAGGCTGCGGAACAAACCGGGTGACCGTTTCGTCGCCATCCCAAACGGTTTTCAACTGATAGCCATGTTCATTCAACCGGCCGCAACCGTAGCACTCGCCAAAATGATCGTTATAATAATCTTGTATTGCTTTCATACTTCTATCTTATATCTTAAATCTTAACCCTTTACTTTTGCCTTTTGCCTTCTGCCTTTTGCCTTCTGCCTTCTGCCTTAATACTCGTCTCTCCTCCGGCTCCGTCTCCTGTAATTCGCTCCATGGCTCCCGAAGAATCCCCAGCCGCCACTTCCGAGCAAAAATCCAAAAGCATACCAGGCGCCATTATTATTGGGTGCATACATCAGAAAGTGATCGGAGAATAGCATGGCGATAAAATCAAACGGAGCAATAAATCCGTGCAACAGCCCGTACCAGAATCCGTAAGTTTGACCGCTCGCCATTTGCTCAATCGACTCTTTATGAATGCAACCGGTAAATAGAAACAGAATAAGGACGATTCCCAGCATCAGCCAGCCAGATTTGTACAATTTCTTCATGGTAGTAATTTTAATGAGAGATATAAAGATATATATTTGAGGCAAAGGATATACGTAAATTATGGCATACAGCGAAAGTGCTCACCGATTGAAAGAGATGATTAACAAGGCGATCGAAGATCATCAGATTACACGGGATGAATATGACCAGATCATTGCAATTGCAACAGAAGATGGCCATATTGATTCGCAGGAACGCGCCTTGCTTTCCGAGCTTCAGGATATGATTGAAAACCGGATGGTCAGCATGGTGGCTAAATAGTCACCTTATGCCCGTTGACCTTGTTTTTTCTATGGATTTGCCTCACTGGCAACACCCAACTTCATGTTGACTCTGACAATCTCCGATTGGGTACCAATCCTGACCGGTGCGGCCCAGAGGCCCAGTCCCGACGACACAAAATAATTGGTCCTTCCCTTTTTCAGATGGCCGTATGGCAGCGGGTACATTCCCTTTACCAAAAGATTGATGGGGAATATCTGACCGTTATGTGTGTGTCCCGAAAGCTGCAGATCGATATTATTTTTAGCCGCATCTTCAAGCCGGGCCGGGTTATGATCGAGTAAAATCCGGGGAAGGTTTTCTTTGATTCCGGCCAGAATGGCATTGAGCGGTTTTCTTTTATGCTGCGAGATGTCATCGCGACCGATCAGCACGAACCTGTTGTCAATATTTACAGCCGTATCCCGGAGCAACGTAATTCCCGACCTTTTATAAAAATCAACAGCTTTTTCGATATCTCCATAATACTCATGATTTCCCAGGATGGCATATACGCCATATCTGGCTTTGAGATTTCGCAGCTCCTCATCCATTTTCTGCACTAATACAGGCCTAATGCTGTGATCAATCAGGTCACCGGCAAAAAGGATGATATCCGCATGCTGATTGTTCAGCAATTCCACATATTTTTTCAGTCGTTCTTTCCGGATAATGCTTCCAAGATGAACATCGCTGGCCACTGCGATAGTGAGCGATCCGGCTGGTCCTTCGCCATTGGCGACCTCCAGGTTTAATGAGTTAACTTCCGGATGCCGGAACCGGTAATTTCCAATCACCGAAAAAACAGTAAACAGTCCGATCACCGATAAAAAAGTAACCCATTTCACTTGCGAATAATTGGCATAAACCCAGTCGGGATAGAACTTCAGAAAGTGATTGGACACTCTTACCAGGTCGACAAAAAGTGCAGCCATGACAAAGTATAGTAACCCGATCATCCAATAAGCACCGATATTTTCCAATACTGTCGTCAAGGCAAAAGGCAGACGGTTTCCCAGGCCCATTGCAATAAAAAAGGAGAGCGAAAAAACAAAAAAGAGGATGGCAAAGAGGGTCTGCAGCCAACCGATAGCAGGCAGTGCTTGCCAGGAGCGGAGAAACAGCCAGTAGTTGAGTCCGCCATACAAAGCCAGAGCGATAAGGATTCCGAATTTATTCATGTAGCGTTTTAAAGCTAGTGAGACAATAAATGGTCCATATTGTTTTTTGGGACAGGATGACATTCATTGCCTGTGCGCGATATTCCACCCCCCCCGCACCGGAGTCTTACGGCAACATCAATGCCTGCTCTACAGCCTTGATCGCATGAATGGTTGTGGTATCAAACACCGGCACCGTGCAATCTTCCTGCTTGATTAAAAGTGGAATTTCGGTGCAGCCAAGAATGATGCCCTGGGCTCCGCGACCGATCAGTTCTTCAATAATATCCATATATTCCTGCCGCGACTGTTCTCTGATCGTTCCTAAAACCAATTCCTGATAAATGATCCGGTGAACCGTTTCGATTCCTGCTGTGTCGGGAATGATTACCTCAATGCCATGCTTTTCGGTCAGGCGTCCTTTGTAAAAATCCTGTTCCATGGTAAAACGGGTTCCCAGTAAGGCAACTTTCGACAGATTTTGTTCCTTAATCCGATCCGCGATGGTATCGACGATATGCACCACCGGGATTCCAATACTTTTCTCCACTTCGGGTGCCATTTTATGCATGGTATTGGTACAGATGACCAGGAGCTCTGCACCACCCCGCTCCAACTTTTTGGCCACATCCACCATAATTTCAGTGAGTTGTTCCCAATCTCCCTGATGCTGCAGTTTTTCGATCCGGGCAAAATCCACCGAATACATCAGGCATTCGCAGGAATGGTGTCCACCCAGCTTTTCCTTGACGGTTTTATTGATGATATCATAATACACCGCTGAGGATTCCCAACTCATTCCGCCGATCAACCCGATTGTCTTCATTTGTAAATTTTTAGTAAATTAATTGAACAGAACCATTCCCACATACGATACCGATGCTTGTCCATTATTGTAGGGAATCCCGCATGTGGTTACGAGTGCGGTGACATCGATGCCATAAGCTTCCACCGAAGCAAGCGCCTCATCAGGATACAAACAATCCTTATCCGGGTAGGTACAGTTCTCGCAAAAGCTGCATACCCCTGCATTCAGTGCTAAAAAAGGATTCAGAATATTCTCCGTGCGGATGCGGCTGACAATATCCCGGAATACCCTTTCGTGAATATCCTTTGCGGCCATCATTCCTTCAAAATCAAAGGAATCCTCCATTTGATAAACCGTTTGCACCACCAGTCCGCGGCTGAATTTTAAAACCTGATTCCTCAGGTTCTCAAACTCCCCGACTGCCGGCGGGCACATCCAGTTGGTATTGTACTTTCCGCATGAATTGGACTTGCACAAATCACGGAAAGTTTCAGAAAACTGAATATCCGGAACCTGAACAATGGCTGCCCGCGTGGCCCCTAAAGATATTGCGAGGTCAGGAAGGTCGGTGACATAGTTAGCCAGCTTCATCAAAATTTTAATGTGTTAATGTGTTAATGTGTTAATGTGTTAATGTGTTAATGTGTTAATGTGTTAATGCGATGAACGCTATCAACATGGAATCTTAATATTTAAGGTCAAGGGGAATTCCGATCTTATTCCTTTGTTCTTAATTCTAATTTTTGCCTTCTGCCTTTTGCCTTTTGCCTTCTGCCTTCTGCCTTTTGCCTTCTGCCTTATTTAATCAGATAAATGATTGCGGCCGTAACGCCGGTGATGATAACGATCCACCTCAGCAACCCCGGTTTGATCCGGCCGGCAAACATTCCTCCCAGAAATCCGCCGCCAACCGCCCCAGCCATCATGACCAGCGCGAATCTCCAGTCGACCTTGCCTGAAAGGGCAAAGTAAATTGCTGCGGAGATATTGATACTGAATGAAATGGCCTGTTTTAAAACATTCAGGCTATTGAGTGAATCGTCGAAAATCAGTCCGAGTATGGCAATCACGATCACGCTGACGCCGGCCCCAAAATAACCGCCGTAGATAGAGGCCAGCAGGAGCAATATCGCGGAGCCGCCGTTCCGGACTGCGGTGTGGTTGGCCTGAGCGGGCCTTGATTGCATCCACCTTTTTACGGGTGGTTGTATAGCCAGGAGGCCGCAGGCCAGCAATATCAGCCAGGGCACAATTCCATCGAAGGCTTTCTCCCCGGTATTCAGGAGGATCAGTCCACCCGCTATCCCACCCATTACACTGAGGGGTAGAATCATAACCAACCGGTGCTTCTGTGCGGAGAAATCTTTTCTTTGTGCCCAGATACCGCCAAAATAACCGGGAGTCAGTGCCACGGTATTGGTCACGTTGGCAGCCACCGGCGGCAATCCCAGTGCCATGAGGACCGGAAAGCTGATCAGCGTACCCCCGCCCGCGATCGCATTAATAAAGCCGGCCGCAACGGCGGCGGCAAGGGCAATCAGGAGATCAGGCATCGGTCCGGCAAACTAAACTTTTTGTGCACTTCATTTGATCAGAATCAGCTTTGTCTGATGGCCATCCACAAACCGGCAACCCTCCTTGGTGAAGGCAGCATTTTCTTCAGAACTGATGACCACATCCATGCCTTTCCATTCCGGGACTGCAGTGGTAGCGCTGAATTCAATAGCATAAACCGTATTCGGATGCAGGGGATATTTCATCACTTCTGGCATTTCCTCAGGAGCCGACTTTACCGGGCGGGTATCAACAGTTAACCCGGCAGAATGGCCAAAGAACCCGATCGGGTGAGAATATAGCTGTGCCCGCAGGCCTTCGGCCGACGCCTTTGCCAGGGTTGTGGCACCAATTTGCTTGCCCGACCGACCCTCCTGATATTCGCCCATGTAAACTTCTGCCAAACGGACCGCATTTCCCAAAGCTTTCTTTATTCCCTCAGGTGCATCCTGCTCTCCGATATTCAGCACATAGGCATGCCACTGCATATCCGTGCAAAGTCGCAGGTATTTAATCCCGATATCGCAATGCAGCAGGTCGCCGCGATGAATGACTTCCGGTTTATCTTTATATAATTCAGCCTGATCCGGATGCCGCTGGATGGTTACAGAGGGCTCAAACCACGGTTCCACACCGATATCCTCCATCCGCTGCCAGATCCACCAGGTCATATCTTCAGTGGTCGTCACATCAGGAATCACCACCCCGTTGGAAAAGAATTCGTTGATCAGATCGTGGGCGATCCCGCATATATACCGGTACATGCTCAGTTCACCGGGACTGCGGGTTTCGATCCATCCGATTGCCACATTTTCAGCTGACACCAGGCGTTTGGCGTAAACCGGTCCGATACTCTCCGTCAGCCGAGCTCTCAGGGAGGCCGTTAACCCGTCGGCACTGCGATTGAATTGTGAAACATCAATTCCAATCTTTTCAGGATCGGTCCGCTTGATCAGGTCCGCCAGATTTTCCATCTGGCTCCTGGACCGGTCGGTCCAAACATTTTTGTACCCTGCCCCCGTATTCCCAACGGAAAGCCGTTCCACACCCTTGTCGCCACCCAGGTTATGAAAAACCAGTATCTGAAGCCTCCGGGCAGCCAGAACCGGTTCAGGCACCAGTGTGAAAAAAATCGGATCCTCGCTGATTTCGCGACACATCACGATCCACATATCGAGCCCCTCGCGCTTCATCAGGTCCGGTATGATATGGTCGAGCCGCCATTCCAGCCAGCTGTTAACCACCGGCACGCGGTCGCGGATCGATAGGATATGATCAATATCCCGGGTATGATTCTGTGTTAATTGTTGTGAAAATGAACCGCTTATCAGCATTGACAAGCCCAGGAGAACAATAAGCTTCTTCATAGTTGAGAGTCAGGTTAATGCATAAAACTAATAAAATAACTATATCTCGGTGCCACTCAGTGCAACAATGGATTCCTGATCCTATTGATCATTTCCAGGGTATTTCTGACGGCCTCGGTTAAGGCCACCGGGTCTGCAATCAGCTCCTTTGTAAACAGCTTCGACCCCATTCCCACGCAACATACACCGGAATCAAACCAGGCTTTCAGGTTCTCAAAATCGGGACTCACTCCGCCGGTGGGCATAATCTGTGCCCAGGGCATTGGCCCCAGCACCGCTTTTACAAATCCGGGGCCTCCCACTGCATCGCCGGGAAAGATTTTCACCATCTTCGCACCCGCTTTCTGTGCTTCATGAATCTCGGTAAGGGTTCCGCACCCAGGTATCCATAAAGTATTCAGCTCCTTGCAGGTCCAGGCCATTTCTTTTTCCATCACCGGGCTGACGATAAAAGAGGCTCCCATGTGATGAAATCTCCTGCAGGTTTCCCCATCGAAAACCGAACCCACACCGAGTAACATGCCGGGACAATTCGTATCGATGTAATTCTTAACGACCCTAAATAATCCGGCAGCTTCCGGACCCCTGTTGGTCCATTCAAAAACCCTCAGGCCCGCATCATAACAAGCCTGAACCACGCGGCAGCCAGCATCCGGATCCTTGTGGTTAAATACCGGCACCATACCACCGGCAATGAGCTTTTCCTTTACACTTTCCATTTTGTTACCCGCTTAGCATTAGTTGAGCTTGATGGTATCCCTCCATAGTCGTGCCTTTCCGGTGTCCGGATTATCCGGCCGGCCATCGAAGTTCAGTCCGAAATAGGAGGACGGTTGTTCGTACATTAATTGACCTTTAAAAGTTGCCTTGGTGAGATTGACTGCAGTAAAGGACAACTTACCCCCCTTTTGTTCCGTATAAAAGAAATCAGCGTTTGTTTCGATGTCGCCATAGGCGATCCGGCCTGATTCCCAGGAATATTTCGGTCGCTGATAATCTCTTACCAGGTCAGATTTAAGATCCGCCTTGATCCCCACCTGTATGGTTTTGTCTGCCAATTTGATCCGCACGGAGAGCCCATCCTCCTCGACGGCAGAAGGCACATAGTCAATGGATCCGAGAAATTCCGAGCCATCCACCTGGCTGGAATGTGGGATTAATACGGTGACAAAACCCACATGCTGGCCCATTTCGAAGAACTGGCCGGTGAATTCGGCAATGGCAATTTCGTCCTGATAATTCCGGTTCTCTTTGGCAGTTTGCTCAAAACGATAATGGTTCTTGGGGAAATAAATCAACAGGTTCTGGTCGCCGCCAACCTTGCGGGTCTGGATATTATCATATCGGGTATCATACCAGTGCTCCCCCTGCTTAACAATTTTCTGTGTATGCCAGAGGTTTGTTGCGGTAAAGAACTGTTCCGACCTGGATTTAAACACATCAAAAACCACATATAAACCGGGATCCTTAACAAATACCACTACCCGGTCGCTTTCATAACCCAGTTCATCATCGATCAACCGGGTTCGCGAATAGTCGTGATCGGGGAAGGTAAGGAAATCAATCTTCTGTGTCCGGACCCTGCGGTAAGAGCCGGCATTCTGCATGAATTCCATAACCGACTGCGACTTGATGGCAGGATGATCCGGCTGACTATAGCGGTATTCCCCAGCTTTTTGTCCGAACCAGATTTTTTCATTCCTGACGCACAATCGATTATGAAAATAATCCTGGCGATAGGTGCCGAAGTAGCCACTCGGCAGGAAATCACGGTAACCTCCATCGATCAGCAGCGTGGATCCCTTCGTCATCAGCAGGGCGATGCTGTTTTCATCGGCATGACCGTGGGTGACCTTTTCTTCCTCAATAGGAATGGTATTACGAAGGTATTCACGATACAACCATCCCCCATCACCTTCATCCCTGTAATTCAACAACATATAAGATGCATTTTCATCCCATCCGGTACGGAAAACCATTTTCTTGCCAACCATATCTTCCATTACCTCTTCACTCAAGGTGGTCGGGGCCTGTGGCACAATTTTGTCGGTTCCATACCGGTAACAATCCAGCAGCATATATCCCAATCCGACACTGGTCGGCTTGTCAAGATCCAGAAACTTATGGGATATCACCGTTGCGGCCCATTTCATTTCGGGATTATTATACTGTTTGGCGGCTGTCTCAAAGAAAACAATCCATCGGTTCCAATTGGTGAAATTTGCAGCATCCCCATAATCCGGAATCATGCTCTGCGGCGACATCAGATTCAGGAAATATTGCGAATAAAAATACATTTCAGGGGTTTTGAATAGGTCAGCCATCTTGCCTTTTGCATCAGCAGATCCCATTAGTGCATATACCCAAACTCCATGATATAGGGATGCATCCTCGATCTCCCACTGGCCCCAGTTATCTGAAAGCAAGGCTTGTTCATACATTTGCAGCAACGGGGTAACCTTATGATTTGGAAGCACTTTAACCGCCCACGACAACGTTTCAGCCCTCAATGCCGAACGGTTCATCGCCCCCCACTCCTGTGTACGAAGAATGTATACCAGACTGTGGGCAATCAGGTCGTCAATCTTAGTCATCTCATCTGCAGTCAGATAACCATGCATTTTCAATTTGTCGTATGCCTGCAGATACCGCATGGTGGTGAAAAAATCAGGCAATGCCGGAACGCCATCGGCATAATCGGCTTTTCGCCGCGAAATTTCGACCGGAAATTCCTTGGTGTATTCACCATAGGTTAACAAGACCTCTCTGGCCCGATCAGCATAAACCTTCTTGCCTTCCAAATCGTACAGCGTGGCATAGATTGCTGCCATTTCCAGCAGGCTGCCGGGAGCCCGGTATCCGAAAATGTCCTGAGGATCTATTGTTTTCCGCCATTTGATTACGATGGAATCTTTCTGATTATAAACATAATCGGCTGATGACCTGGCATATTCCAGATACTTTTTCAGCGGAATCTGTTCCTGTGACTGGGCCAATAAGCACATTGGCAGCAGCAGGACGAGTAGAAGTAAACGTTTCATTTTATTTATAATTTTTGGGTTGATCTGGGTACCGGCAAAAGGTCACCGCTTTCGCAGGGATGACAGAAAATGCCTTTGCAGTTTGGGAAGGGGTTCATTTATTTGATTGGGATGAGAGTTTCTTCATGTCACTTGTCACTTGTCACCAATCTGGTTCCATGCTTCAAACACATGCAATATATTCTCCGGATTTGCGGCCGGTCCGAACTCGCACTGCGCAATGACCCCACCGTTGCGGTATAATTTTGTATATATTTGATTTACTGATTTTTGAATATCCTCCCGCGATCCGTTCGGTAAAGTATCCTGACGGTCGATCTCGCCCCAGAAAGTAATCTTTCCGGCTACTTCCCTG
>JBBQOG010000020.1:0-17104 GCA_038330665.1 Bacteroidales bacterium | reverse complement strand
ACAATCCATGCAGAACCGCTTGATCACTGACCCGAACCGGGCTGGCAGAATTCTCTCCCGCCCCATTATCATCGTATCCATGGTTAGCCTGCTCACTGACATTGCCAGTGAAATGCTTTACCCGGTGATGCCCATGTTTTTGAAATCCATTGGGTTTTCAATTGTCGGAATCGGTCTGCTTGAAGGATTTGTCGAAGCTTTTGCAGGATTTTCGAAAGGATATTTTGGTCAATTATCTGACCGTACGGGTAAACGGGTACCCTTTATTCGGTTTGGTTATGCGTTAAGTGCACTGGCCAAGCCCCTGATGGCCCTGTTCACATTCCCGGCATGGATATTTTTAATGCGAACAGTGGAGCGGCTGGGTAAGGGAATCCGAACCAGTGCCCGGGATGCCTTTTTATCGGATCATTCCACGCCGGAGACCAAAGGGCGGGTTTTTGGATTTCACCGGGCAATGGACACTACAGGAGCAGCCATAGGTCCTTTGATTGCCCTCGTAGTTCTTTATTATCTGCCGGAAAAGTATCGTTTACTGTTTGTTATCTCAGTCATTCCGGGCATCCTTGCCGTTCTGTTTACCTTTCTGGTTAAAGATTCCGGGCCGGTTCGAATGGTGAAGACCACCCGAACCCGGTTCTTTTCCTTTCTTGGTTATTGGAAAAAATCGACTCCAACCTATAAATACCTGATTTCCGGACTATTACTCTTTACTTTAATTAACAGTTCGGATGCTTTCATTCTTCTGGGGCTTAAAAACAAGGGATTCACCGATACCCAGGTCATCGGATTTTATATTTTTTACAACCTGATTTATGCGGTTACAAGCTACCCCATTGGCTGGGTATTCGACCGCATTGGCAAAAAGAGAATCCTGATTTTCGGGTTCATCCTCTTTGCCTTGTCATACGGGCTGTTCAGTTTTGCCAGCAGTTTAAACCTACTGATACTGGTTTTTGTTCTTTACGGGATCTATGCAAGCTCCACTGAAGGCATTTCCAAAGCGATCATTACCAACATTTCAGGCAAGGAGGATACGGCCACTGCATTGGGGTTTTATACCGGGATGGCCAGTGTATGCACGTTGCTGGCTTCAACGATCAGCGGACTTCTGTGGACCATCTGGTCGCTGAAGGTCATGTTTCTGGTGTCCGCAACCGGTGCCCTTCTGGTTGCCCTATACTTCCTGGTTTTTTTCGGATTTTCGAAGAAGCTTAGGTTTGCGTAAAGAGCCTGCCTTGCCAGGTGTCTCGTCGGTCCATTTCTTTCTCCACTTTCGCCACGATTTCATAATTTTTCAGTCCCCAGCGATTACCGGTAATCAGGCCGGGAGGTGAAGAACCAGCAAATCTTTCCACAATGATCGAAGGGTTCAGGAGCTCGAGAAAGTCGATCACCAGGCTCACATAGTCATCCGCGGTAAAGGAAATGAAATCCCCGGGAATCCGCCGGTATTCCTCTTCCATTTTTGTACCTCTGATAATCTGCAACTGGTGTATTTTCAACATATTAAGGGGCAGCAAACTTAATCTCGAAGCATGCTTCAGCATATCTCCGGTGGATTCACCGGGTAATCCCAGGATCATATGTGCGCCCACATGAATTCCCCGTTGTGCCGTTTTTTCCACGGCACCGATGCAGGTCGCGTAATCGTGTCCCCTGTTGATCCGCAGCAGGGTCCGGTCAAGGGTGGATTCGATACCGAATTCCAGCGAAACATAAACATGCTTTGCCAGTTCCTGCAGAAAGTCCAGCAGGTCATCATCGATGCAGTCGGGTCTTGTTCCGATGACCAGTCCGGTAACGCCCGGATAATCCAAAGCCTCCCGGTACAATTCCTTCAGATGAGATAAATCTGAATAGGTATTTGTATAGGCCTGGAAATAGGCCAGGTACTTAATGCTTTCATAGCGTTTCGAAAAGAAATCGATACCCTGCCGGATCTGTTCGGTTACAGATTTATCACTGGAGCAGTACGCGGGATTAAATGATTGATTATTGCAGAAAGTGCAGCCACCGGTACTTTTTGTTCCATCGCGATTGGGACAGGTAAACCCGGCATCGATGGATAATTTCTGAACCCGCTGTCCAAAGGCACCCTTCAGATATCCCGACAAATCATTGTATCTTCGGGTGTGTCCCCAGAGATAGGAAACACTATTTGGCTGGGGTCTTTTCATGAATCACCAGGGTTGCGGTGGCCGGATTAAGAGCGATCGGAATGTTATTGATTATGGCCGTGCGTATAAGAGTCTGGATGTCATGCTCATGACCATGAGGGGTTTGCAGATCCACAAAAAAGATCAGCTTTTCCACTTCGTTCTGCAAAATTTTCGCTGCCAGGAGAATGTCGCCACCCTCCGGTCCATGACCAAAAGGTTCAATCTCCATTTCAAGCACAGAATTCAACAGCTTCGAAGTGTTGGTCGTTCCGATCAGTCTGTGCTTCAGGAGTTCTTCCCGATTATTTTTCACCCATTCCAGCAGTACATTTTTCCTTTCGTTATGGGCGACCAGCGCAATAGCCTTTCGAGTGGGTTTTGTTTCCATGGCTAGTTCTTATTTTTTGTATTTGAATCCAAAAGATGCTAACATTTTGTAAAAAAGGTCTGTATTTTCCTGAATACCGGCAAATTTTTCCGAGCCGGGACCGTAGGCGAAAACAGGAACCATTACTCCTGTATGGTCTTTACTGGTGAATCCGGCTTTTATCTCACCGGTTTTCATATTTCCACCATCAATTCCGAGGCCGCCGGTTTCATGGTCGGCTGTAACAATTACCAGTGTTTCCCCGTCCTTTTCGGCGAAATCCAGGGCGGCACCCACTGCTTTATCAAAATCCACCATCTCAGTTGCCAGATACCGGATATCATTGGCATGTCCGCCCCAGTCAATCTGTGACCCTTCAATCATCAGAAAGAATCCGTCTTTGTCCGCTGACAAAAGCCGGATGGCTTCCCTTGCAGATTCGACCAGGAGATCACCCCTGCCATCCAGCCAGCGGGGTTCGTGGATGGTATCAAGTAAACCTGCAACGGGGCCATTCTTTATATTCCGTACCTCTCCTATGGTATAGGCTACAGAATATCCCTTTGACTTCAGTTTTTCGGTTAAATCCAAGCCATCTTTTCGCTTATTGAAATGGTTGCGCCCCCCACCAATAAAAACGTCGATATCGGTTTTCAGAAAATCGGATGCAATGATCTCATAATCGTTACGACCGGCCTGGTGGGCGATAAAACTGGCTGGGGTGGCATGAGTGATGGCACTTGTGGAAACCAGGCCGGTGGCCTTGCCCTTTTCTTCAGCCCACTCCAGGATGGTTTTCGCCGGTTTCCCGGTGGAATCCACACCAATGGCCCCATTATAGGTTTTCTGACCCGTTGAGATAGCCGTTCCTCCTGCACCAGAGTCGGTAATATAAGAGGTTGAGTAGGTCTTGGAGAAACCGATATCCTTTATTCTTTCCAGGTTAAGCCTACCATGGTTCAACGTGAGTCCGGCATAAACCTCACTGGTTCCCATTCCGTCGCCGATCAGCAGGATAATGTTCTTAGCCGTCTTATCTTTCGGAGACTTTGGCACACATTTACCTGATCCTGAAGTAATTATAAAAATAGCCAGGAGCATAAATGCGAAATTTCTTTTCATTTGGTAATTAATTAAAAGGTTCATAATTCTTGTTTTGTCAGGGTCAGTTTTTATCCGCTGTATCGATGATTTCAGGAGGTTTGCTTTTTTCACTACCCTCAATTTCATATTCATTCCAGGGCAATTCATCAGGCCCCTCGCTGGCCTCTTCTTCCTCCCCTTCATAACCGCTTCCCTGCCAGAATAAACGGCTGCCTCTCGGTCCCTGGTTGCGGTAAAACCAGGCTAAACCCACTCCGGTCAGCAATCCCGAAAAATGCGACTCCCAGGATACATGATCTTCAATGGGGAAAATACCCCAGATCATTGATCCGTACTGGAATGCGACCAGAAAAGAAATGGCCATTAAACCCAGGTGTTTGCGGAGGATCCCGCTGGTAAATAAAAAACCGGCGAGTCCGTATATGATCCCGCTCACCCCAACATGATAGGAGGGACGTCCGATAATCCAAACCAGCATCCCTGTTGTGAGATAGCAAATTATCAGGACCTTGAACGAAAGGTTCCGGTAAAAATAAAAGAGCAGGCTCGAGAGGGCAAAAAGCGGCAATGAGTTGGCCACAATATGTTTGATCCCGCCATGAATCAGCGGAGCGAAAAGGATTCCCTGCAAACCTGATATTTTTCGTGGATACAGTCCATGAAAAACCAGATTGAGGTTCAGAGCATGATCGAACAGAAAGATCAGCCAGAGGAAGAGCAAAAATACTCCCGGGAAGAACATACTGAAATACAACCTCTTAACTGCAATATCCATTATCGTAAAAGGTTGGCTAATAGCGTGGCGAATTTTGAGATGTCCTCTTCTGTCGTGTCCCATGAAGTCATCCATCGCACCTCAGACTTAGATTCATCCCATATATAAAAGAAAAAGTCCTCCTGTAGGGGTTTGATCAATTCTGTAGGAATGATTGCGAACACCACATTGGCATCAACCGGACGGCTGATCCTGACTCCGGAGATCCCGCCTGCCGTTTCAGCCAGCAACTGAGCCATCCTGTTCGCATGCTGCGCATTTCGTTTCCACAGATCATCAGTCAGCAAAGCATCAAATTGCACCGCGATATACCGCATTTTTGAAGCCAGTTGCATACTTTGCTTTCTAAAGTATTTAAAGTATCGGGTCAGACCGGGTTTGAAAAAGAGGATCGCTTCCCCATACATGGCACCATTCTTGGTTCCGCCAAACGACAATACGTCGACGCCCGCATCGCGACTGATTGCCCGCATCGAAAGATTCAATGCCACAGCGGCATTGGCTATTCTGGCTCCATCCATGTGGAGTAACAATCCGAGTTGATGAACATAATCGGCAATCTTCCTGATTTCTTCAACCGAGTAAACCGTGCCCATTTCAGTGGATTGAGTGATACTGACCACACGGGGCTGGGAATGATGTTCAAAGTCGATGCCGTGTATATGAGGTGCGATTGATTCTATTTCGATTTTCCCATTTTTGGTTTCAATCGGAATCAATTTACAACCGGTAAAAAATTCCGGGGCACCGCATTCATCTTCCTGGATATGTGCAGATTCGGCACAAATAATCGAGTTAAAAGACTGCGTCATATTTCGCAAGCCCACAACATTGGCAGCTGTACCGGTAAATACAAAAAAAACCTCGGTATCGGTCCCGAAATGTTCGCGGATTTTCATCTCTGCCTTCCGGGTAAATTCATCATGACCATAACCGGTTGCATGACCGCTGTTGCATTCACTGATGGCCTGCATGATTTCGGGGTGAACCGCTGCATTGTTATCGCTTGCAAATCCTCTGATATTCCTCATTTGAATCCTGTTTGACGCCAAATTTAGGTTTTTATCTCTTTATCAAGAGGGAATATTTATATCTTGACATCCTAAACAGAAAATAACAACATTATGTTCAAAAAAGAATCATACATCAGCCGAAGAAACGAGCTGAAAAAGAATCTCAAATCAGGCATTCTGCTTTTTTTAGGTAATGAAGAAAGCCCGATGAATTATGCCGACAACACCTTTCACTTTCGTCAGGACAGTTCATTTTTATATTTTTTTGGGATGGACTTCGCCGGATTGGCCGGAATTATAGATCTGGATGAAGATGTGGAGATCCTGTTTGGTAATGACCTGACCGTTGAAGATATTGTCTGGATGGGTACCCAACCCTCCTTGCTTCAGCGCGGGGAAGCTTATGGTCTGACCCGCGTAAAACCCTATGGTGAGTTAGCCGGTTATCTGCAATCCGCCATTCAAAAGGGACGAACAGTTCACTTTCTCCCACCCTATCGGCCTGAGAATAAAATCAAGCTGTTTGATTATTTGGGTATATCTCCAGAAGCGGTCGGCAAGAAATCTTCGGTTGAACTGGTCAAAGCGGTAGTCAATCTGCGGAATCATAAATCAACTGACGAGATCGCCGAAATAGAAAAGGCAGTAAATATTTCCGTTGATATGCATGTGGCCGCCATGAAAATGGCGAAACCAGGAATGCAGGAATCCGAACTTGCTGCTGCCGTCACCCGCATTGCGCTTGCCGCCGGCGGACAGCTCTCCTTTCCGGTAATTATGACCATCAACGGTCAAACCCTGCACAACCATTATCACGGGAATATTTTAAAGAAGGGAGATTTGGTATTATGCGATTGCGGTGCGGAGACTGACCTGCATTATGCAGGCGATCTTTCGAGCACCTTCCCGGTCGACACACGTTTCACGACCCGTCAAAAGGAGATTTATGATATCTGCCTTCAGAGTCATGAAGCCGCCCTGGCAAAATCAGCTCCCGGGGTACCCTTCCGCGAAGTGCATTATGCCGCATGCAGAACCATTATCAACGGTCTGAAATCAATAAACCTGATGAAGGGGGACACGGAAGAGGCGCTGGCAGCGGGAGCACATGCCATGTTCTTTCCATGCGGCACCGGGCACATGATGGGGTTGGATGTACATGACATGGAAGACCTCGGTGAGGTTTACGTCGGATATGACGGTCAACCCAAAAGCAAGCAATTCGGACTTAAATCACTTCGTTTAGCCAGACCGTTGGAAGAAGGCTTTGTTGTCACGATTGAACCCGGAATCTACTTCATTCCGGAACTGGTGGCAGCCTGGAAAAGGGAAGGGACAAATGCCTCTTTCATTAATTTTGCCAATGTGGAAAATTATCTGGGTTTCAGCGGAGTCCGTAACGAAGAAGATATTGTGATCACCAGTGATGGTTATCGGGTATTGGGTAAAAGGAAACCCAAAACCATTGAAGAAGTGGAATCGATAAAATAATGCCAGTGAATGCACCGTCTGACAGGCCAATGAGTTTGTTGCTCAGGCTGATATTCAATTCCGGTATATTATTCCTTTCATGCCAGATCCTCACGGCTCAAAATCCGTTTGAATCCTTTACGAAGTTCAAGGCAATGGAAGATCATTCGGTTTTCAGCGGTTTGCCCTGGAACCCGGTGGGTCCATCATTTCAGGGCGGACGGGTGGAAACCATTGATTCTCCTTTGGGACAACCCAACGTAATTTATGCAGGGTTTGGTTCCGGGAGCCTTTGGAAGACCACAGACCAGGGCCTTTCCTGGAAATGCATCTTCACCGACCAGGCCACTTTCAGCATTGGCGACCTGGCAATTGCACCCAGCAATCCGGAAATTCTTTATCTGGGTACTGGCGAAAACCTGAGGGCCACCCGGGGTTTTACTTATCCGGGTACCGGCGTTTACAAATCTGTTGATGGAGGGATGACCTGGGTGAATATGGGTCTTCACGATTCTCATCACATTGGTCGTGTAGTCGTTGATCCCAATAATCCGGAACTCGTATTTGTAGCCGCAATCGGGCATATGTGGACGCCTAACAGTGAAAGGGGATTGTTTATTTCTCAAGATGGTGGCAAGATCTGGAATAAATCTCTTTTTATTTCAGACAGCACCGGAATTGCAGATGTGGCCTGGGATCCGCTGAACAAGGTTCTTTACGCGGCTGCATGGGAGATGGTCCAGGGAATCAAATCCGGTATCTATAAATCAACCGACCTGGGGAAACATTGGGAAAAATGCCGTATCGGATTTCCTGAAAACCCTGGAATCGGAAGGATCGGTTTGGCTATTAGTCCCTCCCAGCCACAGGTGGTATATGCTTGCGTGGATAACCGCAACAACCAGACTTCACAGAATGATAGCGATATGATGGGTTTGGAAATTTATCGCAGCGAAGATTCCGGAAAATCCTGGAAAAAAATGAACGTTTCTTATCTGGATAATTACTCCGGATTTGGATGGGCCTTTGGCGACATCCGCGTTTCTCCGGTTGATTCAAAGGAGATATACGTGCTTGGGGTTCACACCCTTTATTCCAGAGATGGCGGAAAAACGACCAGAAAGATCGGGGGTTCCATCACGCATTTGCTTCCAAATCCGGCGATTGCAATGCATCTCGACAATCATGACCTGTTTATTGATCCGGCTAACCCGGACCATATGATACTGGGCAACGACGGAGGGGTTTATATCAGCTATAATAAGGGCGGGAGCTGGCTCCACACGAATACCATTCCGGTGGCCGAAATCTATGACATGAAGATTGTTGACCATGACCAGACGATCGCCTATGCCGGAACACAGGACAATTCAAGCATTTTCGGTCCCTTGAAGCTGGGCAAACCAATTGAAGGGTCTGCCGCATGGAATTACGTCTGGCTGGATCCCTGGTCCGGCGGTGACGGATTTGTTACCATACCCGACCCCACGCAGGCTGTTACCGTATACTATGAATCACAAAACGGAAACCTGAACAGGAAAAATCTGGCTACCGGTGAAACCGTATATATTCAGCCCACTTCCGATGCCGGCGACACCCCCTTGCGGAACAGCTGGCTGACTCCTTACCTGGTTTCAGCCTATTCACCGGCCACTTTATATTACGGGGCAAACAGGGTATTTAAAAGCATAGACCGGGGCGATCACTGGATACGCATCAGTCCGGATCTTTGCTATACAGCAGATGTACAAAGGAAATCGAGGGCTTTAACCGCTCTTGCAGAATCTCCTTTAAAACCCGGATTGCTGTACGCCGGAACTGAAAAAGGCGCCGCCTGGGTTTCGCGTGATGACGGCGTGAACTGGATCGAAATCAGCGAAAGCCTGGCATTAAAATCGGTGGTTCAGATTTGTCCGTCGCGACAGGTGGAGACGAGGGTTTACCTCGTGATGAAATCCGTTGAGGAGGACGATTTCAAACCTTACCTGTTCTATTCCGAAAACAACGGATACTCGTGGAAATCCATTGCCGAAGGGCTCCCAGAAGACCGAATCAACTGTATTCTTGAAGATGCTTATCTCAGCGACCTGATTTATATCGGTACCGACAAGGGTGTTTTTGTGAGTCCTGACAAGGGTAAATCCTGGACGGCAATCAGCAAGGGACTCACCACGGCAAGCATCCAGAATATGGCATGGGCGGAAGAAAACAATTTTCTTGTCGTGGCTACTCACGGGCAAAGCATATTCTCTCTCTTTGCGGCGCCATTAAGAAAGTATTTTAAAGCTGTCGACCCGGAGAAAGAATGTCTGCTTGGCGTTCAATCCGGATATCTTCCCGCCAGGAGGGATTTTCCGGGGGATTGGGACTGGAACCGTTCCATACCAGCGGCTGTCTATTGGTATCAGCCTGTTGCCGGTGCCATGAATATTTCCCTGACAGATGAAGGAAATAAGGAGATATTTACCAGCCGGTATACCGCTGAGCAAGGAATCAACGTGTGGAACTGGGATTTGGTTATCAGTAAAAAAGAAGATACCGGCTTATACCCGGTACCAGAATACAAATTCCCCGCCCCGGGAACCTATCAAGTTTTGGTCCAGGGACAGGGAATTATAATCAGATCTGATCTGAAAATTCAGTAACAGCGCGAGTATTACCTTCCGCCGCCACCACCGCCGCCACCACGTTGTTGACGTTGAGCTGCCTGTTTTTCCTGATAAGCTTTCATTTTGGCTTTCTGCTCAGGGGTCAGCAATTTTTCAATCTGGGCATCACGCTCCTTATTCAATTCTGTCATCTTTGAACGCATGGATTCGCGATCATCGCCTGCTGCAGCGCGCGCTTTGGTTAATTTCTCATTAAAATCCTTGTAAATTGCATCGAACTTGGTGTTCTGATCTTTGGTCAAAACCAGTTCTTTCTTCAACTCATCAAGCTGCTGTTGCCTTCTTTGCTGAAAATTCTGCTGTGGCTGTTGATTCTGGGCGCTCAGTCCTCCAACCATAAAGAGGCCGAGTACCATCGAAAGAATAAGATTACGTTTCATGATAATTGTTATTAATTTCTGTTTTTAGACGGTCCAACCCTCGGAATGGTTTAACCGGAACAAAAAAAAAGGCCGGCTAAGCCGACCTTTCTGATCATTTAAAGTCTTTGAGTCTTTCCATCAATCGTTTCCTCGCAAAAAATATTTTGCTTTTTACGGAACCCAGTGGTTGG
Organism: Bacteroidales bacterium; assembly: GCA_038330665.1. Classification (GTDB taxonomy): domain Bacteria; phylum Bacteroidota; class Bacteroidia; order Bacteroidales; family UBA12481; genus UBA12481. Next base: position 6,991 of record JBBQOG010000020.1, on the reverse strand, counting down.
TCAAGTTGTTCGGCAATCTCTTTGTATTTATAACCTTTGGTGTGCATTTCGAAAGGCAAACGGTAGTCTTCCGGCAATTCACTAATGGCGATCCTGATTTCTTTCTCATTGTGAGTAGCTTCCGGTGACTGGAAAACGGACTCCTGTCTGAGATTCAGGTAAAAGGAATTCTCTGTGGTATCGATCAGGGTATTTGATCTCACACGTCTGCGATAGTTGTTGATGAAAGTATTCTTCATGATGGTAAAAACCCAGGCCTTCAGATTTTTGTCACCCTGAAATTTATCTCTGTTTGTCAGCGCTTTATATAGAGTTTCCTGTAAAAGGTCCTTGGCATCCTCCGGGTCCGAGGTCAGACTTTTTGCAAAGAAACCTAGTTTGGACTGCATTCCCGTAAGCTGGTGATTAAATTCTATTGCTGTCATATGATTCGGTTTTGTTTTACTTTTTCAATTCGTTTGTTAGACAAATATACAACTCATTCACATAACAGCAAACTTTTGTTCACTAATTTTAGCAATATGATACTACATTACCACAGGTTTCTAAACAACCACAAAACCTAAGGAATTGAAAAAGAAGCACATAATACCTCCTTTACAAATTCTGTCTAAATTAGAAATTGCAAAATTGTGGAAGCGAGCAGAAAAGTGGTTGCTGAAGAGAGTATTAAGCAGTAATTCCCTGATTCAGTTCCTGATAAGTGGAGATCTTACCTATTTCCGGAGTAAGGTTGATCGGGAAGTCATAGCCGATGGATACGAGGTGGATTTTCTTCCCGGGGAAAATATTGACGAGCTTTTGGGTATAGGCAGTGAGTTCCTTATCGGTAAAACCAAGATTTATGGCGACCACCACCTGGTCGATAATCTGCCGGTTTGAAAGTGATTTCAGATTCTCCAATGGAATAGAGGGTCCAAGATAGATCACATGATGACCGAATTTTCGCAGCAGGTAGTTGGCATAAAGCAGGTTAGACTCATCGTAATGTCCGGACGGAAGAAAGAGGAGGAAATGTTGACTGCTGGCCTGATTATTTCCAACCATCCCATCAATAGCTACTACCAACTTATTTCTGACCAGGTTATTCACAAAACGTTCCTGGCAGGCGCTGATCTTTCCGATCTGCCAGAGCAGCGTAATTTTATCGAGTAGCGGAAAAACAACCTGTTGAAAGGACTTTTCGAACCCAAGTTTTAATATGGAGCCGTTCAGATTTCTTTCGAAACGATCCTCGTCGAGATCATTGGTAGCTTTGAGCAAATCAGCAAGGTAACCGTCATCCGCACCGGGAATTTCGCAAATTTTCGAAACCTCATCCTGAATGCCGGTATCACTCATTTTGGAAATCAGTGAGATTTTGTACCCATGTCGGTTCAGAAAGGTAATGTTCAGTAATCGCTGAAGGTCACTGACATTATAAAACCGGATATTGGTATCGGTTCGTTCAGGTGAAATAATTCCATAGCGCTTTTCCCAAATCCGGATTGTATGCGCCTTTATCCCGGTAAGTTTCTCCAAATCACTGATGCTGTACCTTGAAATGTTCATTATTCAACAACTCCGAATTAAAATAATATGGAAGTATTACAAAAACTTAAGGATTTGGTTTAAAAAAAGAGGCAATTTCCTTAAAAACCATCAGGTGGTCGTCCTGTTTTTATTAATAATCGGGAGCAAGGCAAGTGCAATCGCACCCACCACAATGATAAATAAGGTAGTGGAACCGTGTAGCACCAGAGTGACCAACTGTCCGTCGGGCTTAGAAATTTTGTACAATAGAAGCGTATTCAGTGCAAACCAGTCGAACGGACCAATGCCTCCGGGGACAGGCAGTACCATACCAATGCTTCCCAGTGCCAGTACTGACAGAGCGGCCATGGCCGACAAGGATTCGGTTGGTGCAAATGCTTTGAAAACGAAAAATGTGGAAAGATAATAGCAGCCATATATGGCAACGGTAAGCAGCACAAAGCCGACCGGTTGTTTCAGCCGGAAAACTGACTTCAGACCTTCGGTGAATTTTTCCGCAAAGGAAAATAGTTTCATCACCGGCTTCAGTTTCATCAGCTGTTTTCGTAACAAGATCAAAGCGATCGCGCAGGCAAACATAAACAAGGCCCCACCAATGAAGAACGGTGATTTGACGAAGGACAATTTTCCGGCGACGGAGGTCCCCTGATCATTCGTCACCAGGGTGGAAAGCACATCCCAGTTGAGGAAAAGAACGACAGCCAGCAGAAGGAGTAGGAATAGCACATCCACAATCCTTTCCACCAACACCGTTCCCAGTTGCTCGGTAAAAGGCACCCCCTCATAGCGTTTGAGTATGCCACAGCGTGTAACCTCGCCAAGTCGGGTTACCGCAGAATTTGCCAGATACATGACTAAAATCGACAGGAAGGTATTGATCAGCCTTGGTTTATAACCGATTGATTCAATCAGCATTCTCCATCGCATCGCGCGGAAAAGGTGACTGAACAGGAAGGCAACGAAGGACGCTGCAATCCAGGTATAATTGAAACGCGACAAGCCATCTACGATGTTTCCCAGATCCTGTCCTTTATAAACCCAAACGAATAAAAGTACTCCGGCACCCAGGAAAATCAGGTACTTGAGTGCATCGAGCACAAATTTCTTATTGATCACTTAGGTATCAGACTTTAGAATTTCTCATCGTATTTCGTCCAAAGGAAATCGCCCAGTTTCCAGGCACTCTTAACCACATCATTACCCCAGTTTACCGTAAACTCGGTCAGGATAGATTTCCGGTCAGCGGGAGCGGTAACTGTTTGAAGTTGATTTTCGACTTCAACCGTCAGGCGGAAAATTTCAGCCTGCTTAGGTAACCAGATGGAATCCAGGTCCTTCCTCATATCGCCCCAACGCTGTGCAGCCAGGGTGCCTAACCGGTTAAATGCCCACCAGGCAGATTCATTGGAATAACCCGTCACACGGCCATCTGTTTTATAGGTCTGAGGAAGGTCGCGGGTACCACAGAATACGGGGATATACACGGAGGAAGCTACATTATCCAGGGCAAACCAGGTGATGCCACCAATATCGTCGGGCAACCAGCTGCGGCACTGAATAATAGTAGCATACATAGTGTACCACCTCGCGATGGTCCGTTCACCCATCCAGCCCCAGCCACCGTTTATTTTGAAAATCTTGTTCATGTCATACGGCATGAAAGGATTAGCCATCGGCGAGATTACGGTTTTTCCGGATTCATCGGTGGTGGTAATATCTTTAACAAAATTGAACTCGGTACCTTCATAATAGTCTTTGAAAACCCGGATCAGGTCTTCTTTAGTCACAGGCTTGTCCGGTTTTACCGAAAAAGGATAATTTTCAGCATAGGGATCCAATTTAAGAGAGGGAGCCAGGAGGTCGAATACGCGCCACTCACGCCTTCTGGAAGCCAGGCTGGTCCTGCTCTCCGGCGCATAGGCATAACAAAAGCGAAAAGGTTCATTTTCGTTCCACCATCCATGATTTTTGGCCACCTCGAAAATATTGTCAGAAGCCAGGAAATTTTCTGGGTCATTCACATTGATCTCCTTGATGGTGCTGGCGTTGGCGTTTACTGAAATATGATTATCAGGAACCCGTTGGGCCACCCAAACAGCTCCGGTCTCCCCTTTTCCGGGTCCTACGATTTCAAGATGCCAGACTTCTGTTTTATCAGCAATAGTCAGGCATTCACCGGCATCATTCCATCCATACTGGTTCAGCATTCCACGGGTAAGCACCAGGGCCTCCCTTGCGGTCTTACACCTTTCCAGCATAAGCCTGATCAGGTCCTGGCAATCAATGAGCCCCTTGTCTGACCGGAGCTCGGCTCTGCCCCCGAAGGTGGACTCCCCGATGCCCAGTTGATATTGATTCATGCAGGGATAGGCAGAATTAATAAACCCGAAAGTGGCTGGCACCTGGGGAATTTCGCCGGTTTTCACATAAGCATAGGACGGCATCGCCTTCGTGTCATCATTTACCCGCTTGTATAGGGTGGTCATGGAACCTCGGGCAAAATCAGCCGAAGGCACAATTTCTACTGAAGATCGGGTCCGGTGACTGTCATCGGTATGTGAAGTGAATACGGATCCATCCGCTGTAGCCAGCTTACCCGCTGTGACTGAGGTACAACCATCCGGAAACCCATTGATCCAATCGGCGAATGATTGTGACTGCCCCTGATTCCAGCCGGCCAGGCAAAAAATCAGTCCAAACGATATAAGGTGCATTCGGGTATTCATGTGTGCAGGTTTATTTATGGCGTGAAAATACAAAAAACCGGCATACCCGTTCAATTTGCGGTTCACTCTCTGAAAAAACGGTAATTTTAGGAACAATAATATAAAGACCGCAATTAGATTTTTCATAGTACGTTTGTATTTTGATACCTGGAAAAATTAATCGTCAATAAAACAAAACATATGCCGACTAACCGCTTGAAAACATTGATATTACTGATCTTTTTTACGACGATTAGTATAATGAGCACCCGCAGTCAGACTTTCGACCTGCAAAGTTTTTCGATCAAAGTAAGTCCCGGTGCACTCGCCTACTATGGTGATATGAGCACCAATGACCTGAATGTTTTCACTAGGATTGCTACCGGCTCCAAATTCGGTTTTGGTGCATCTGTTATCAAACAATTCACGCCCTTTTTCAGTATGCAGGCTCAGTTTACAGCTGGAAGCCTTTACACTTCTGCACCGGATCAGACCTATTTCGCGGGTTCCCTTAATGAATACAGCCTGTCTGCCCGCTTTGACCCACTCAAGCTCCTTAAAAGAAACTTTGGCCTGTCACCGTATGTCTCAATCGGCATCGGAACATTCGGATTCCGAAGTGTCAGGAGGGAAATAGGAACCAACCTGGTTCTTCTGCCCGATTTCGGATATGGTCCGGATGGGGTGACCAACCTCAGAAGGCAGACCGCCATGTCGATGCCCATTGCAATAGGCCTTTCTTATAAAGTACTGCCTTACCTTCAGCTCGAACTGGAACATAGCCTGCGATTCACCAATACGGACCTTTTAGATTGCTTTAAGGGTCCCAGCACTGCTAATGACTTATTTTCACTGACCAGCATCGGTCTCCGTTTTTCCTTGCCATCCTCCGGTACCCCCTACACCAGACGCAATAAAAATGAAAATCGGTTGCCGCTGGAAAGAAATGTAAATAATAAAGAACAGGGTGAATCGGCAACCGGTGTAGCCAATATTTATGTCGACCTGGTCCTACCCGAAACAGTTCTTGCCGGACAGCTCCTGGAAGTTAAGCTCAGATTGAATAAGGGAACGTATCAGGGTATGGCAAAATTGGTCCAGAAGTATCCCGAGGGATTCAGTGAGGTTCGCGATCTGACAAAAAGTACGCTCTTCTCATTTTCCGGCCAGAATGTGGTCATTGAGTGGGGAAAAATGCCTTCAGATGGTACGCTTAATTATAACTACCAGGTTAAGGTCGGTTCTGGCCTGGAAGGAAGTCAAACCATTACAGGGCGATTGGACTATGAAGATCAGGAGGGACACAAGACGGTTTATTTCAACAAAACCATCTTTGTGGATCAGCCGAAATTGGCTGAAACAATTCAAGTTACCGGCCAAAATCAGGATGCCGGGGAAAACAGAGGAAATATCCGGAAGTCCCAACCGCTGACCGGAATAGAATTTCGTGTTCAATGCGGGGCATTCCGCGAAAACAGCCAGGCACAATCGGAGCTTGCCGCTAAATACAGGATCACAGAAGTCATCCAGGAAGAGTCGATCGATGGCTGGTACAAATATACGGTCGGATCTTTCAGAACGTATGATGAAGCCGCCAGTTACCGGGATAAATTCATCACGCGTACCGGCATTACCACTGCCTTCCTGGTAGCCTATAAGGATGGGAAAAGATTACCAAAAATAACAGATGCATTTCGTTAACTTACTGATTATAAAATAATATGGATCTACCCGGAATCTTTGAAGTATTCCAGTTGGCCATGGTGAAGCCTAGCCTTTTAATCCGGGGCACAGGGATTACTGAACCTCAGTTGATTTTGATCAAAGATGTCCCGGAAAATCCGGATGATATCATCCGGACAGTGGACAGAGAGAAAGTTTCATTACTGGAATATATCCGGATAATCGAAGCGGAAACGACACTCCCGGACTTCGATAAAACCTTGCAGCAACTATTTATGAACTGATCTGGCCGGTAGCGGTATTATTTTCCCATCCTGATATAGGGTCCACTCCTTACCTGTCGGGTCAGCCGGAAAATAACTCTCAAAGGTTGTGCGGGTGGCCCGGATCAAAGGAGCATCCTTCCCGGGAAAATCATCACGGGAAAGCCCGATTTCCGCCAGGTTCGAAGAATAGGTGTTATTTCTCGTGAAATAATCGAATTCCGCATAATATACCAGTCGCAGCGCCCATTTCCGGCTAAAATCAGGATCCGGAATAAAAGCTTCCTGACCTGTTCCGGCCGGAATGGAAGAGAATTGTAAATAACCCCACATCTCGGGCATGTGCATATTGATTCTGCCCTGAGGCGACCAAACCCAGTTATCCTCAGGATAAGGCTTGCCGGTTTGCGGGTTGATTTCCTTTACATACCGGCCATTTTCCACAACGGTACGCCACTCGACACGTGAAAATCCCAGGCGCCACTGATCCCCCGGTACGGGAGGCTCTGCTCCCCGGGCGCACTCTTTCAATGCCGACAAGGGTATGGCGATCTCTACGGTCCAGCCTTTGTCCACATCAGCAGGATTATTGAGCGTTCCGTATAGGTGTGTGGCTACCTTCAGCCCCGCAATATCCCATCCGTTAACAGGAGGCCCGCCATCTCGGTACGGCTTAATCAACAACAAATCCCAGGCAGTGGCCAACGCGTTGACCTCCAATTCATAATATTGATGCGTGTCCCCATCAGGATCAATAAAAACCTCAAAATCATTATCATAAAAGATTACCGTATCTCTTTGCCGGAG
>JBBQOG010000019.1:0-17242 GCA_038330665.1 Bacteroidales bacterium | reverse complement strand
CGGAAAAGGATACAGTATTAAACGGAGTGATTCTGGACCTTTCGAAAGAGGAGCTGATCCGGCTGGGGTTTTTGTTTGATGAGGAGGGATATTACTTTTTAAATAAACTTCCTGATGGTTCCAAATTAAATTTCTGGAGCTGGCATAATTCGCAAGGTGGATCCATCGGCTTTGGAGCAGGTAGTTATGTAAATCAGGCAAATAAATCAAAACTGCATGAGTTCGATTATTACCCGATTTTCACCACAAATGCAGAAGGTGGTGACCTTCGCAATCTCTGGCAGTATGATTCCAAGAAGTTTGAGTTGATGAAGGATACCCTGGTGCCGGTATTATTCAGCTGGAGAAAGTTGGGCGGTTATCCTACATCGGATCGGCTGGTCTGGTTCAAAGTATCGGATCACTTCTTCGACCTCTTGGGCAAGGAAAGAATCGGAAAATCAAGGCAAATTTATCATCAGGCTAAAGAATTAAGCCAACCCGGAATCAGTCGTGTGAGATATGATTTTTCTTTGGTAGGTCAAGCGTCGATTGCCCTAAGACTTAAACCTGAAGTTCTTAAATGCATGGGAATCGACTATAGTCACTCCCGGATTCAGGCGGATATCAGGGCAATGGAATACTGGTTCCATATTGATTTATACAAGCCGTTAAATGGGCCCACGACTTATTCGGGTACCACCAAATTGGTGAAGCCGATCAACAGTCCTGCAGATACGCTCATGCCCACCACCGAAAGCATTATTCTGCTTGGGGTATCTAATTTTGGTGGGATTGAAACGGTAGATATGTTCACCAGGGCGTATCGTCAATTGAAACTTAAAGACATGAAATTCAGGGATTACCTGGATCTTTGTATCACGGTGGGGGTGGATATGCCTCGTGAGGATAGCGCTAAGAAAGAGGTGATTTTCTGGATCTACCCCAACGAAATGTTCTTCAATTGTCTCCCCGTCGATATAGCCGGACCCTTAATGAAGGAGTTCAATTATCAGAAGCGGCGTCTGGATCCGGATTTTGTACCGCAAATGGGGGGAAGCATAGGACTGAAGAGGGATGGTCAATTCAAAGATAGCGTCAGTTTGGGTCATCCGGTCGGTATTTCCGGGCAGGGTTTGAAAGGGGATTCTGAGGAATTGAATACCGAACCGGTGCCGTGTGTTTATTTCACCAATCTTTGTGAGGCGATTCCCGGCCTGGATTATGTGAACCTGTATCCGAATCCTGCCAGCGACCATTTGAAGGTGGACCTGGTTTTACAGAATGCTAAAAAAATCCGGTTCCGGGTGGTTGATCTCGGGGGTCGGATCCTGATCGACGAGGTTTCACCCGTGGAATATCCGGTTGGGGGTCAGTATACCCATCAGGTGGATGTATCGAAAATTACCGGCGGGCTCTATCTGCTGGTGATGACCGATGAGGAGGGAGCGAAGGTGACAAGGAGGTTTGTGAAAAACTGATTTTGAGGTAGTAAGCCGCAGCAATGGTTTTGTGAATATCATAACAAATGACGCTGTTCGTTTGGTGATTCGGAAAAGTAGTGCGAACTTTATCTGACACCTAAAACCCACTAACATGAAATCATTCAATCATTTTCTGCTGTGTGCTTTAATTCTCACCTTATCCGCTTGTAAAGTGGAGAGCGATACCGGTAAGCCAACGGTGGTAACTTCACCCGCCGCCAAGATTTTCTGGACAGCAGCCGTGCTCGGAGGCGATGTCACCGCATCCGGTAGTGAGATGCCCAGTGATCGTGGTGTATGGTGGGGGACCAATTCCAATCCACAGACAGGCGGGAAAAAGCTGGCTGCCGGATCCGGGACCGGGGTCTTTTCGGCCTGGCTGGAGGAGGGATTATCAAAGAATACCAAGTATTATTTTCAGGCCTATGCAACCAATAATGCTGGCACCAGCTACGGAGAAGTCCTTTTTTTCACCACAGGAGGGATCATCGGAACAGCTACCGATCATCGGAATGGGGGTTCTTTTGAATATACCACCATTGGAACTCAGACCTGGATGATCCGGAATCTCGACTATCTTCCTTCGGTGAACCCTTCAGCCAATGAATCTCAAACAGAGAAGCAATATTTTGTATACGATTATGAAGGGACCGATGTGAGTGCAGCAAAAGCGTCGGCAAATTATTCCACCTATGGTGTGCTTTATAACTGGCCCGCTGCAGTCACCGCTTGCCCGGCAAATTGGCACTTGCCAACTGATGCAGAATGGAAAATTCTTGAGGGTTATCTGGGAATGGATCCATCGGAGTTAGACAATGAACAAAGCAGGGGTATAATGGGATACCGAATGAAATTGAACACGGGTTGGCCATCAGGGGATTATTGTACTAATTCCAGCGGGTTTTCAGCACTTGGGGGTGGGTTCACCTATCCCGGAGGAGGCTTTGGCAGCAGTAACCAATACGCACAATTCTGGACGGCCAGTGAGAAAGATGCATCGCAGGCCTGGTCCCGTTATCTGGCCTATGGTGGGGGCCCTGTTTTTAGGGTAGCCCCTTTTAAAAGCCGTGGCTATTCGGTACGCTGTGTGCTAAATTAGTAACCATTGGTAAAAAAAGAAGGCCGCGCTGGATCTCAGCGCGGCCTTATTACTTTGTTAAACATTTGTTACTATAACCCACAGGCATCGGATCGTGTTAGTTTTTAGCTACCCTACTGCCATCAGGTTGGGCATATAATTGTGTTGCACCCGTAACATTAGGTGCAGCCCCGAAAGGTCAAATGCACCACCTTTAATTAATAAACACCTCTCGAAAGAAAATGTTGTCTGATTCCAAAAAAAATTATGCCTCAAGGATTACTACGGCGTTGGCCCATTCTTTTACGTGTGAAATGGATACGTAAATTTTTGTAATTCCCTTTTTGTCAGACTCTTCCAAGGCTTTTCCCGTAAGGCGGATTTCAGGTTTTCCCAACTCTACGTGATAGACTTCGATCTGGTTAAATCCGATCCCACCGGTGAACCCGGTACCCAGAGCTTTCACGAAAGCCTCCTTGGCCGAAAACCGGGCGGCATAAAACGGTGCCGGGTCGCGGAAAGAATCACTGTACGCAATTTCCTGGTCGGTGAATACCCGTTTCTTAAACGCATCACCCTTGGAGATAAAGCCGCGTATGCGCTCTACCTCAATAATATCTGTGCCGATTCCGTAAATCATGCGGCAAATATAGAGCAAAAGGCAAAAGGCAGAAGGCAAAAATTAGTCTTATGATAAAAGAAAAAGGAATCAAGTGATGTAACCAATATATCCTCAGTAACTTGCCTCTTTATACTTAATTCTTTTTACTGATTTTTGCCTTTTGCCTTTTGCCTTTTGTTTTTACTGTCCGTACTTCTCAATGATCTCTGCCTTGCTTTTGCCAAGGATATCATACTTGGCGCCCACTTTCCGGAAGGCGGCCAATGCGGTATCAAGATGATGGATTTCGTGGCCGGCGGATATCTGGGTACGAATGCGGGCCTGACCGTTGGGTACCACGGGGAAGAAGAATCCAACTGCATAAACCCCTTCAGCGAACAGGTCGCGCGAAACGTCTTGTGCAAGTTTGGCATTAAACAGCATGACCGGAACAATCGGTGAGTCGCCTTCTTTAAGGACAAATCCGGCTTCGGTGAGGCCTTTGCGCCAGTAGGCAGCATTTTTTTCGAGCTTGTCGCGGCGTTCGGTGGATTCATTCAGGATATCGAGCACCTTAAGCACTCCTGCCACCACCACCGGAGCGATGGTGTTGGAGAAGAGGTACGGACGGGCTTTCTGGCGGCACATGTCCACGATTTCCTTGCGACCGCTGACGCAACCGCCGGACGCCCCGCCAAGGGCCTTTCCGAAAGTGGTGGTAATGATGTCGACTTTGCCCATCATCCCATAGTGTTCGTGGGTACCGCGACCGGTTTTACCGATGAATCCCGAGGAGTGCGATTCATCGATCAGGAGCATGGCATCGTATTTTTCGCATAGGGCCACCAGCTCATCTACTTTGGCCATATCGCCGTCCATGGAGTAAACTCCGTCGTTGACCACCAATTTGATTCGTTTGTCGCCATGAAGCTGAAGTTTTTCTTCCAGATGCTCCATGTTGGAATGTTTGAAGGTGTCGTGCATAGCTGAGCAGAGGCGGATGCCATCGACCAGGGAGGCATGTACGAGTCGATCAGATATGATCACGTCCTCCTGGGTCAGGATCGCTTCGAAAACACCGGCATTGGCATCCATGCAGGATGGGAACAGAATGGTGTCTTCGGTGCCGAGAAATTCCGTCATCCGGGCTTCCAGTTCGCGGTGGATGTCCTGGGTTCCGCAGATAAAGCGAACCGATGACATACCGTACCCGCGGGTATCGAGGCCTTCATGGGCCGCCTTGATGACGGCAGGATGGCTGGATAGTCCGAGGTAATTGTTTGCGCAGATGTTAATGACTTTTTTCATCTCGGAGCCGGCCGGGAATTCCACCTCGATATCGGCTGCCTGGGGTGAATGGATAAACCGTTCCTGCTTGTAGAGGCCTGCCAGGGCAATACCTTCGAGCGTGTCGCGGTAAATCTTTTTGGTTTGTTCAGAGTATCCCATTTGTTGATTTGTTGATTTGTTGATTTGTTGATTTGCTGATTTTGTTCCCCTGAGGCCGCCCCGCAGGAGCCATTTAGTCCGGTTTTCCGCGGGAAAAAAGGGGCGTCCGCCGGACGTCTATGGGCGTCCGCGGGGCGTCTATGGGCGTCCGCGGGACGCCCGTACGGGGAGGTTATATGTACTCCTGCACGAGGTTTGCGATTTTGGTTACGTTGTCGAAGGCTTCGGGGGTGGCTCGTTCATCGGGGATGGAGATTTTATATTTAACCTCCAGGAATCTTTTCAGGGACACCATCGAGAAAGAGTCTACTAATCCTCCTGAAATCAGGGGAGTGTCAAAAGTTACCTCATCATCCTCTTCGGCGTATTCATTGACTACATACTTGAGGATGTCTTGTTTCATTTCATTCATGTCTGGCATAGTAGTTTATTTTTAGTCGTTTTCCAATGTTGAGATGTCTCCGATTTCAAGGCCCCATTCTTTGGCGTGAAGCACGCGGCGCATGATTTTGCCGCTGCGGGTTTTGGGCAGCAGGGTCATATATTCGATTTCCTGTGGCATTGCCAGCGGTGACAGTTTTTTACGGATGAAATTCATAATCTCGAGTTCCAGTTCGTCGCTCGCCACAAATCCGGGTTTGAGTGTAACAAAGGCTTTTACCACCTCCATATTGATATCATCCGGCTTCGAAACCACCGCTGATTCGGCCACCGCCTCATGTTCGAGCAGGGCAGATTCCACTTCGAAGGGGCTGACCAGGTGACCGCCGGTATTGATCACATCATCGTCGCGGCCGATAAACCAGAAATAACCGTCTTTATCAATGGTTGAACGGTCGCCGGTTATGTACCAATTGTTCTTGAATTTCTTCAGGAAAGTTTCGTCATTATTCCAGTAGGTGCGCAACCGGGCCGGCCAATCGAACCGGAAAGCGATCAGTCCGGGTTTGTTTACGGCTGTAAAGGGTTCAAAAGTATCCGGATCGAGAAGCGCCGCGGTGAGTCCGGGGAAAGTCTTTCCCATGGATCCCGGACGTATCTTCATTCCAGGGAAATTAGTAATCATGATCGAGCCGGTTTCGGTTTGCCAGTAGGTATCGTGGAACGGTTTTCCGATCACCTTCTGCGACCAGATCACGGCCTCAGCATTCAGGGGCTCCCCGACGCTGGCCAGATGGCGTAGCGACGTGAGATCGAACTGCTTCACCACCTCATCACCGGCCTTCATGAGCGACCGGATAGCCGTCGGGGCTGAATACCACATGGTGACTTTATGCTTTTCGATAAACTTGTACCAGGTTTCAGCCGAGAATCCTGAATCCTTCACACACTGGGTGATTCCCAGGCTCCATGCCCCGATGATTCCGTAACTGGTGCCGGTGACCCATCCCGGATCGGCGGTGCACCAATAGATATCATCATCCTGTAGGTCGAGCACCCATTTGGCGGTCAGGTATTGCGAGATCAGGGAATAGTGAACATGTTTAACTCCCTTGGGTTGTCCGGTAGTACCCGAGGTGTAGTGGAGAACGGAATTGGATTCGGCTTTGGTGGGGAACACCTCAAACTGTTCAATGGGTTTGGCCTCATCCAGCGAAAAGACCACCTCTTTCGGTTTCAGAGCCTTCTTACCTTCGTCGTCGACAACGATAATGTATTCAAGATTAGGTAATTTGTCAAGGATTTTCTGGACTTTCGAAGCATGCTTCCGGGTGGTGATGATGGCACGCGTGGAGGCATTGTCGAGCCTGACAAACAAGGATTCGTCTCCAAAAGCTGAAAACAGCGGTTGGGCAACGGCCCCGATTTTAAGGATGCTGAGGAATCCGATATACAATTCCGGAACCTTGTCCATAAACAAACAAACCCGGTCGCCATCCTTAATCCCCAGCCCACGCAGGAAAGTCCCGAACGTATTGCTCAACAGACGCAAGTCGTTGAAGGTATACTTGCGCATGTTTTCCTCTTCGCGGCCTTCCCAGATCAGTGCCGTTTTTTCTCCTTTTCCGAGTTGGCAGATCCGGTCGGTACAATACCAGCCAATGTTAATGGTGTCACCCGGATGATAGCCGAGTTCCTTTTCTGCAATCGACCAGCTGAAATCTTTCAGACGGTCATCATAAGATCCGATATTTGACATGAAAGTCAGGTTTAATGGTTACTCTGACTTAAAATTATCGATTTGAGCTATATCAAAAACAATAAAAAAGTTGCTCTTCGACAATGATATAGAACAAGAAAAAGGCCGCACCCGGGAGGGTACGGCCTGAGCTGTGAGCGTGTTACGACAATAACACTATTTAATTGGCTTAGGCTGACAGTAAGTCTGATTAAAGAATATTCAGGTCTTTGCCGACCTTCTCAAATGCAGCAACCACCTTTTTAAGCTGATCATGAGTATGGGCAGCTGAGAGCTGAACGCGAATCCGGGCTTCGCCTTTCGGAACCACCGGGAAATAGAATCCGATCACATAAATTCCCTCGGCGAGCAGTCTGGAAGCCACTTCCTGCGAGAGTTTTGCATCACCGAGCATCACCGCACAAATTCCGGATTGCGTAGGCTTGATCTTATATCCGATGCGGTTCATCTGTTCAACGAAAAAGCTACGGTTTTCATGAAGTTTATCCAATAGTTCCGTGGAACCGGTCATGATTTTGAAGGCTTCGATACCGGCTGCAGCCACGGCTGGTGGAATGGAGTTTGAGAATAGGTAGGGTCGCGAACGTTGGCGCAACATGCTGATAATCTCCTTTTTCCCAGTGGTGAATCCACCGATGGCCCCGCCAAATGCCTTGCCCAGCGTGCCCGTGATAATTTCCACCTGGCTACGAAGATTAAACAGTTCGGTGGTACCGCGACCGGTTTTACCGATTACCCCTGCGGAGTGCGATTCATCCACCATGATCATGGCATCGTATTTATCGGCCAGGGCTTTGATCTTATCGAGCGGCGGGACGTTCCCGTCCATGGAGAAAACACCGTCGGTCACGATCAGCCGGTAGCGGCAGGGTGCGGCCTGTTGAAGCTGGTCTTCCAGGTCTTCCATGTCGGCATTTGAATAGCGGAACCGCTGCGCCTTACAAAGCCTGACGCCATCGATAATGGAGGCGTGATTCAGTGTATCGGAAATGATTGCATCTTCATCGGTGAGAAGGGGTTCAAAAACACCCCCATTGGCGTCGAAGGCCGCCGCATAAAGGATCGTGTCTTCGGTTCCGAAAAAATCGGCAATGGATTTTTCGAGTTCTTTATGCAGATCTGTGGTTCCGCAGATGAAGCGAACCGACGACATGCCGTATCCATGAGAATCGAGCGCCTTCTTTGCCGCTTCAATCAATCTGGGGTTATTCGAAAAGCCGAGGTAATTATTGGCGCAAAAATTCAAGACTTCCTGACCGGCTGAGGTCCGGATTTCAGGTCCTTGTGCAGAAACCAGAACCCTTTCATTCTTGTAAAGGCCTGCTGATTCTATCTCTTTGAGCTGATGCTGTAAATGCTGTTGGAATTTCTCGTACATGGTATTGAAATTTGGATCTTATAGACGGGTCAAAATTACCAACTTTGCAGTAAATACAATGGATTCAGGCACATGAGAATAGGTGATTTTTATCATTAATAAAGAGGCGATTAATATTGATGTTTGCTTGAAATTATTACTTTTATTTTCTGGGTTTGATTTTATAAATACCTGAATATTAGCACTACCTATGAAGAATATCCTGTTAACCGGATGCGGCGGCCAGATTGGCTCTGAACTGACTCTCGAATTGCGCAGGCGTTATGGCAATCAAAATGTGGTTGGAAGCGATAAACGTATCATCACCACCGGGCCGCTGGCGGAAACCGGCCCGATGGAAACGATGGATGTAACCAATCCGGATGAAATAGATGCCCTGGTTAAAAAATATAAGATCGATACGATTTATCACCTGGCAGCTGTCCTGTCGGCGGTTGGCGAAAAGAATCCCGGACTGGCCTGGAACATCGGTGTAAATGGATTGTACAATGTGCTGGAAGTGGCCCGCCATAATAATTGTGCGGTATTCTTTCCCAGTTCGATCGGGGCGTTCGGTCCCTCTACACCGCTCGATTTTACCCCGCAGGACACCATTCAGCGCCCGGTTTCGATGTACGGAGTAACCAAGGTGACCGGTGAACTGCTTTGCGATTATTACCACCTGCGTTATGGCGTGGATACCCGGGGAGTCCGGTTTCCCGGCATCATTTCCAACGATACGCTCCCTGGTGGGGGTACCACGGATTACGCTGTGGAGATCTATTATGCTGCGATCAAGGAGAAAAAATTCACCTGCCCGCTCCCGGCCGGCACCTTCCTCGATATGATGTATATGCCCGATGCCATTGATGCCGCAATCAACCTGATGGAAGCCGATCCGGCAAAACTCATACACCGGAATTCCTTCAACGTGACTGCGATGAGTTTCGATCCTGAAATCGTGGCCGCTGAAATCCGCAAACATATTCCTGAATTTGTGATGACCTACGATCCCGATCCGGTAAAAATCTGCATTGCTAATTCATGGCCGAATCAAATGGACGACAGCTGTGCCCGTGCCGAGTGGGGATGGAACCCGAAGTTCAACCTGCAGAGCATGACCCTTGATATGCTGAAGGTGATTGGGGAGAAGCATGCTAAGGGTCTTATCTGACAAGTGACGAGTGACAAGTGACAAGTGACGAGTGACAGTTTAGAATTTATACAGGATTACTACCGGATTTCCGTCGATCTCAACTTTTTCTGCCTCGATAAATCCGGGAACTACCTGGCGAAGTCTGGTCTTTTCGGATTCTGACATTTTGCTTATCGCTTCGTTCCAGTTTATTCCCTGTGTGGTGGAAATAAACCATGATCCATCGGTATGCATCGGAATGGGAATCTTCAATCCTGCATATTTCCCGATTGCGCCGATCTTTCGTATGAATTTGCCTTTCAGGTCGAAACAGAACACTTCGTAGGTCGACTGATTTACGGTATAAATCATATCCGGGGTCATCAAAATATTACCCGGATAACTGATGAAACAGCCGGGTTTGGTTTCGAGGGGAATAACCCGGATTTCCTTGATTACTTTATCGAGAGGAATGGTCTCAGCAGGCCAGTCTCTGGGGTTGAGTTTGTAAGTGGGAGTGCCCGGTTGGGCTTTCAATACGGGAAGTTGAAAAGCCAGTAAAAGGCTGAAAATTAGCAGGAATTTCATCGGTGGAATTTTGATCGATTAAAGGTAGGGAAAAATCGACAGGCGATATGCGACATGCGATATGCGACATGCGTGATGCGGAAGGACGAAACGCATCACACATTATGTCTTCCGCATCACGCATCTCGCATCACGCAATTTTCGTAATTTAGGATTCGAAACCAAACACGATTCCTATGACTACAAGCAAACACCCGGAAAAGCACGCCGATAAACCTTTCGAACGCCTTCGTTCCCTCGATGCCCTGCGTGGGTTTGACATGCTCTGGATTATTGGTGGCGGTGAGCTGGCGGTGGCGCTGGCAAAAGTCACCAACTGGGGCTGGCTCAACTGGTTTGCTGAGCAGCAGGAGCATGTGAAATGGGATGGATTTCACTTTGAAGACCTGATTTTTCCCTTGTTCATGTTCATTTCCGGTGTGGCGATTTCTTATGCCATTCTGGGTAAGGTTTATAAAGGCGGGAGCAAGGCAAAATCCGCACGGAAAATTATCCGTCGCGGACTGACCCTGGTGCTGCTTGGGTTCCTCTACAACGGAATCTTGCAGCTCCGGTTTGCCGACGGGGGCACCTTCCGGTTTGCCAGCGTGCTCGCACAAATCGGGTTGGGTTATCTGTTCGCTTCCCTTATTGTTTTATATACCCGTCACTATTCCTTCCGACTGATCTGGCTCGGAGGCATCCTGCTGGGATATGCCATGATTCAGAATTTTATTCCGGTTCCGGGATTCGGAGCCGGAGTGCTCACCCCCGAAGGGTGCATCAACGGCTATATCGACCAGCTATTTCTGCCCGGCAGATTATACGGTGGCACCTTCGATCCCGAAGGGCTGTTATGCATCATTTCCGCAACCGGAATTACCCTGATGGGAGCTCTGGCGGGTGAGGTGCTGCGAAGCAAAGCCTGGTCGGAATATCGAAAGCTACTGATATTGAGCGCAACAGGCGTTGGGTTTATTTTGATCGCCCTTCTTCTGCAACCGGTTTATCCGGTGATCAAAGCCGCCTGGACCACCACCTTCAATCTGCTTGCCGGTGGGATCAGTTTGCTCCTGCTCTCCTTCTTCTACCTGATTATCGACGTATGGAACCATAAGAAATGGTCCTTCTTCTTCACTGTGATCGGGATGAACTCCATCACTATTTATATCGGCGGACAGATTATTGATTTCAGCCATATCAGCAAATTCTTCACCGGCGGGTTATCCCGGATCTCAGGCGAAGATTGGGGAAGCGTGATCATGTGGATGGGATTTTTGGCGGCTGAGTGGCTGTTTTTGCTGTTTTTGTATCGGAGGAAGATCTTTCTGCGGGTATAAGGCAGAAGGCAGAGGGCAGAAGGCAAAAATTAGTTATAAGAATAAGGAAATAAGTTATTTAGAATTCTGATCAGGTTTTCTGCGAGGATCTGTCTTTTTTGAGATTGTGCTTAATATTCTCATCAATTCTTCCGATTCCTTTAAAATTGCATCCAGATCATCTGTAACTACTTTGGTTTCCCTGAGAAAGCAAATCCAGTATTGGGTTTCTTTCATTTCTTTCAAGGCAATTCTGACTTTGTTGTGGAAATCACGATAAGAACTGGCCGACTGAGCTTCCGAATAGTTGGCGCCAATCGAGGTAGATGACCGCAAAAGTTGAATGGCAACAGATTCCATCAATGGAAGGTCATGAATAGCCTGAACCTGATCAAAAACACTTGGAGAAAACTTCACCAGTCTTTGTTGTAATTTGTTCATTGTAGGATATTATTATGGAGTTTCAGAGTATAGATGAGGAAACCACCTTGAAATGGAAATTTTTTACCTTATTTCTTAAGTCTTAAGACTAATTTTTGCCTTCTGCCTTCTGCCTTCTGCCTTAATCTCTACCTTTGCAAAAAAATAAATTGCTATGTCAATCCGCGTCCGTTTCGCCCCTTCCCCTACCGGCCCCCTTCATATGGGTGGGGTCCGTACTGCTTTATTTAATTATCTTTTTGCCCGTAAACATCAGGGAACCATGATTCTCCGGATCGAGGATACGGACCAGGGACGCTTCGTACCGGGTGCCGAAGAGTACATCATGGAATCGCTTCAATGGTGCGGTATCGAGATTGACGAGGGAATTCAGGAAGGTGGGGCATTCGGACCCTACCGTCAATCCGACCGGAAAGCCATCTATAAGCAATATGCCGATCAACTGATTGAGAGCGGATGGGCGTATTATGCCTTTGATACGGCGGAGGAGCTGGAAGTCAGGAGGCAAAAGGCAGAAGGCAAAAATCAGGAAGAAGAATCAGGAATTAAGGAGCAAGGGGCGTTCGCGTATGATACTGCAACACGAATGGGGTTGAGAAACTCACTGACTTTAGGAAAGATGGAGGTTGAGGGGTTATTGGCTTCAGGGGCTCGTTACGTTATTCGCTTCCGGATGCCTGAGGATCATGAGATTGTGATGCAGGATATCATTCGCGGAGAGGTGCGGGTTACAACCGCAACCATCGATGATAAAGTCCTTTTTAAATCGGATGGGATGCCCACCTACCATTTGGCTAATGTGGTGGATGATCACCTGATGGAGATCTCCCATGTGATCCGTGGAGAGGAGTGGCTGCCGTCGCTTCCTTTGCATGTGATGCTTTACAAAGCATTTGGCTGGACCGATACCATGCCGCAGTTTGCGCATTTACCGCTGATCCTGAAGCCCAGTGGCAATGGTAAGCTGAGCAAGCGCGATGGCGATAAGCTCGGTTTCCCGGTGTTTCCGATCAACTGGAACAACCCCGAAACCAATGAAGTTTACAGTGGTTATCGTGAGGCCGGATACTTTAATGATGCCTTTGTTAACATCCTGGCTTTGCTGGGTTGGAATGATGGTACCGATCAGGAAATCTATTCGATGGATGAGCTTATTGAAGCTTTCAGCCTGGAACGTGTTGGCAAATCAGGATCGAGGTTCGATCCTGAGAAGGCAAAGTGGTTCAATCATCAGTATATGTTGTTGAAGAGTGATGAGGAGATTGCGGAAGAGTTTCTTAAGGCAGAAGGCAGAAGGCAGAAGGCAGAAATTAGTAATAAGGAAGAAGAGATAAGTAGTTCAGTGGGTGAGGATAGCAATAATAATATGGCGGAGAAAGAGTGGGACCGGGTGGTGAAGATCGTGGCGCTGGTGAAGGAGCGGGCCGGATTTGTGAAGGATATCTGGAGCCAGGCGTGGTTCTTTTTTGAAGCGCCAACCACCTATGATGAATCGGTGATTAAAAAGCGGTGGTCGCCCGAAATGCCCTTGATTCTTACTGAGCTATCTTCTCTTCTTAGAACTAATTTTTGCCTTTCGCCCTCCGACTTTAGTCCTAAAGAATATGAAGATTTGATTAAAGGTCACATCGCCGCCAACAGCCTGAATATGGGCTCTGTGATGAATATCCTCCGCCTGTGCCTGGTGGGATCCTCGATGGGGCCGGGAGTATTTGATATCATGGCGTTGCTCGGACCGGAGGAGGTGGTGGCCAGGATTGAGAGGGCGGTAGAGAAGATTGGATAGGACATTCCCCAGAGTTGCTCGGTTGTTCTTCTTGGCTAATGGGATGGATGTGGATGAAAAAGGGGGATATCGTTGATGGGTTATTGAATGATTTTATCAAGAGGAATTTTTAGCACGATAAAGTTGCCATCCGGTGTTAACGATTCCGAGGTGAATTCCAGCGGAATAAACTCAGAATTGGAGAGGATCCTGACCAAAAACAGAACGTGTTTGGGAACAACCTGGCGGGAATATCCATCTGGCCCGCGTTCCAAAATCGTCATCAAAGACGCCAGTATGCGTCACTACTTCGCAATCCAGCAAGTCAGCTTTTCTTTATCCTTGACGTAAATCTTGTTATCGGCAAGCAGGGGAGTGGCATATACCTCCGTGTCGGCCACTTTGTAACGGGCGACCGGTTTAAAGGCCACTCCGGTGGGTTCAAAAAAGACCATTTCCGCATTGGCAGCCAGTGTGACCATTAGTTTACCCAGATCAAGCATTGAGGCAAATCGGTTGAGCTTGACGGAATCCATCCAGGCCGTTTCGCCGGTTTTGGCATTCAAACAATAGATATACCCAAACCGGGAGTCGTTGGCGTACAGGTAGCCATCTTTGAAAACAGGCGTGTTGAAGGAGACCCCGAGTTTCGGATTGTGCCAGGCTTCGCTGAAAAAATAGTGGTCCCCATCTTTGACCAGGTTAAACATTTTCGTACCAATTCCTTGTCCTGCAAGGACCACATCATGGCCAAAGATCACCGGTGTCGACGAATTGTAGAACATCCGTTCGCCGGGGGTGGGGAACTTTCCCAATAGCTCGCCGGTGAGGGAAATGCAAACGATCGTATTTTCCGACTGATCAATGATAATGTCCTTGTCGACTGACATGAGCATGGGGGAGGCATAGGTGCACGGAATTCCTTCGAGCTTCCATACTTCCTTTCCGGTATTTTTATCTAATGCAACCACCATTCCGTTGTCTTTCCCACCCAAAGGAATAATGCACAGGTTCTTTACGACCAGTGGCGAGGCACCGGAATAAAACTGGGGTAACTCGCTGGTGTAGGTTTCAACCTCCCAGATATCTGCTCCTGTTTCCGCATCATGACAAGCCACCACACCGCCCGCGCCCAGGGTAAAAACTTTTCCATCCGCCACACACGGTGTGCCCCTCGGTCCCGGATGTGAACTGGCTCCACCCACCATCTGTGGTGCCAGAGCTACCCCGGATTTCCAGATTTCCTCACCGGTTTTAGCATCAATGCAAACGACCACCTCGGCCAAGTCTCGTTTTACATTCAAATAAATCTTGCCATTGACCATGACTGGTGAGGAATCGCCCAAACCCACAGTGGTTTCCCATTGTTTGGTCAGCTCTTTCGGCCAGGTATTCGGTGCCTGGAAGCCCGACACCCGGCCATCACGGTTTACCCCCCGCCAGCCAGGGAAATCAATATTCTGGGCCATCCCGGTAAATCCTGCTAGAAAGCCGCCTATCAATATTAGTAGCTGAAGATGTTGTTTTTTCATCGTGGAATACCTTTAGTTTATTTTAGTACAATCCAGATGAAATATAGTTAGCCGGGCAGGCGAAAAATTTGTAAAATATTGCCGAAAGAGGAACCGGATAAATTCATTATCAGGATTCTATGTGGGGTAATCCATCACATCGGTGCGGGAACTGATGCTCAGTTTCGAGTAGATATTGTTCACGTGTGATTTTACCGTGCTCAGGCTGATCCCGCACTCATCAGAGATCTCCTTGTTTGAGCGGCCGTCCTTCAGCAACCCAAATATCCTCCGTTCCTGCACCGACAGCGTTTGATAAGGATTTTTTTCCGGCTCCTTTTTACGCCGCAGCATCAGGAAAAGGGTGGTTCCTGCAAACACAAGAAGGATCAGGAATCCCGGGAACAGCCAACCCGACTTTTCTTTCACCGGCAACTGAGCCCTGAATGCCACGAAGTATTCCGAATCCTCCCTTTTCCATTTCCGAAGATATTTTTCGTAGTAACCGGGATTGGTCGAATAATTCGATTCGAACCGGCTGTGATACAGGGCATAAAGTGATATCAGTGGATTGGAGCAGGTATCTGCATATTGTCGCAACTTGTCGTAAACTGCCTGTCTGACAAAATCACGGTTTACCGCCGGACCATAATAATCGAGGGTATCCAGAAAAGCGGCAATCCGGTTGATTTCCAATAGCGCCTGATTGGGAGGATAGCCCGCAAAAGCCATCTGGCGGATCAGTTTCGAACTACCTGAAATATTGAGCGCCACATCGGAATGGTTATTGGCGATCAGGAACAGATGATTTTCGTCGGGTCCACCAATGATCAGCGAGGCTTGCGGATCCCCCTGTCTGGAGAAGTGGACCCGGTAAAGGTGATCCTCCGAGCCCAAAGAATCGGCTTTAAAACTGAAGTATCCCTCCCTATTGATGGTTGCTTTCTGAATAATGGCTTCGTTCGAGACCGAATGCAGCTGAGTAAAATCGGGGATGATCGATAAAAAAGCAACCGGTTGCCATCGGGTGGTATCCAGTAAAATATGACCACTGATCTGCGGCTGGGCAGCCAATGACGCTCCCAGCAAACTAAAAACAATTGCCAGATTAATTCCGATGCGTAATGGAAACCCTCCCATTGGTTCTATTTCTTTTGCTTGTCACCGGTTGTGGGGGCTAACCGAACACCCTCGACATGTACTGTGTTTCCGATTCTCGGTCTGAACTCCTGGGTAAATGTAATTATGACATAACCATCAGCAGCAACGGGAATTACACGAATCGCCCATTCCCCAATCAAAGGATGCGCAAATTCTTTTTCCATCTGACCAGTAACAACCTCCATTTTTTGGGACTTCACATTTCCTGTTATGACCATATCGTCGAGTTTGAGGTCGAAATTCCCCCTTTTTTCTCCCTTGGGATCTATCAATTCTACGGTTACACTTCCGGCCTTGAAAGTGCTTTGAATATTAACAGACAGATAATTGTAATCATTTGTCATTTTAATCCTGGCTTCTGAAGTCGTGGACTCGGGTGTAAAGGTAAGGTTGGCATGTCTTTCCAACTTGATGGACTCTCTGGATTGATCTCTGCTTGCCACCCCCTGAACAGTAGACTCAACAATGGTGCCTTCAGATTTAGTTAAAGCAAATCCCTGAACCGTTTTTTCTTCCAATCTTGAATTCTTTTCCTGTCCGAACGAATAACCCGTCGCAACAAACAGAATCAATGCGAGCCCTAAGGCATTTAAAATGGAATTTTTCATACCCCTAAATTTAAGTTTTTTATTAATGAATTGTCAGGGCAAATGTAGGTTATGCCCAGGGCCCTCTACTATTTCCAGGGTTGGGAAAGGGGAGGGGAAAGGGTGGAAATAGAGATGAAGAATCGTGAAGCGTGACGGGTGGCGTGTGAAACGGGGGGATTCGTAATGTATTTCCCATAATGGTTGGCCAAAACGGGCGGACCCCACGGGTCCGCCCCGTTCCCTCCACGGGTTAACCACCACTGAAAGTTGCAATTGGAATATCATTTAATGTATCAATAATTGTATAATAAAGGATCAATTATTGTACCTTTACTGCAAATTACCGGTATGTCATTCGAATTCGATCCTCAAAAAAGCATCTCCAACCAGGAGAAACATGGGGTCGATTTCACTGAAGCACAGCATCTCTGGCTCGATCCGGAACGTATTGTTATTCCGGCGAGAACGCAGAACGAAACCAGGTATTTAATGATATCAAAGTGGCATGGGGAGTATTGGTCAGCCATTTTTACCGTAAGGGGGGAGGTTATACGGATCATTTCCGTGCGTAAATCAAGGCAAAATGAAAAAGAAATATATCAGCGCTGAAGAGTTTGATGTCCTTTTGCCTTGATTTACGCACGGAAATGATCCGTATAACCTCC
>JBBQOG010000018.1:0-17275 GCA_038330665.1 Bacteroidales bacterium | reverse complement strand
TCGATACAAACACCACATTGGGCGCAACAATAAAGGCATCCGGGGGCATGGGCATTATCGTAATCGGACTGATTCTCCTGCTTCCTCTGAACGAAAACACCTCGACTGCCTATCTGGTCATGAGCCTGATTTTCCTGGGTATCGGGTTCGGATTCTTCTCCTCTCCAAATACCAATGCCGTGATGAGTTCCGTGGAAAAACGTTTCCTGGGAGTGGCTTCTGCAACCGTGGCTACCATGCGCATGACCGGTCAAATGGTGAGCATGGGGATTGCCACACTGGTCCTGCATGTTTTCATCGGAAAAGAGCGGATTTCCGAATTGAACCAGCCGGCTTTTCTTCATTCGGTTTCCATCACTTTTGCTATTTTTATCGTATTAAGCTTCGTAGGAATCTGGGCTTCACTTGGAAGAGGAAGAAGAATTACACAGGGTTCCACAGAGGTATCACAGCGAGTCACAGAGAGAAAAGAATAAACCAATCCAATCAGGATAATTCACACTTAAACTATATGAACCCCTCATGAACTAATGCTCGCAAAATGCGATGAAAACAATTGAGGGCTCCATGAGTACGAGCCAATTACCATCAATGATTAATAATTATATACGAATGAACAGATTGATAATTCTGCTGTTGGCGATCATCAGTGTATCGTCATTTGCGCAATCGTCGAAAAAGGGCGTAAGCTCACCAGAGAATCGTTTTGCCGGTTTGGACACCACCTTTGCACGGGTGCTCAAAGACTGGAAAGCCGCAGGATTTGCCGTGGCGGTTATTGAAAAGGACAAGGTTGTCTGGTCGAAGGGATACGGCTATCGCGATGTTGAAAACAAGCTTCCGGTGACTCCAAACACCCAGTTTGCCATCGGCAGCTGCACAAAAGCATTTACCTCAACGGTTATCGGGATGTTGAATAAAGATGGCAAGCTGGATTACGACCAGCCTGTCAGGACTTATCTGCCCGATCTGCGTTTTTTTAACGATGAGATGAACGACAAGATAACCCTACGGGATATGATGTGCCATCGCACCGGATTGCCGCGCCATGATTTCAGCTGGTACCTGTTTACAACGGATTCCCGCGACAGCATCCTGAAGCGCATTCAATACATGGAGCCATCGGCCGGACTTCGCGAGCGCTGGCAGTACAATAATTTCATGTTCTTCCTGCAGGGGATGGTGGCGGAAAAGCTTACTGACAAAAGCTGGGAAGAGAATGTCGCAGAGCGGATTTTTATTCCGCTGGGGATGACAAATTCCAATTTCTCCGTTAAGGATCTGGCAAATAATCCGGAAGGTGCTGTTGGATATCAGGCCTTTAAAGACAGTGTGATCAAGAAGATGGATTATTATAATATCAATGCCATGGGCCCTGCCGGTAGCATCAACAGCAGCGTCACCGATATGGCGAAATGGGTCACCGCCTGGATCAATAACGGCAAAGTGGACGGAAAAGAGCTGATCCCATCCGCATACCGGAGCGAAGCCATATCCGGACAAATGATCATCAGCGGCGGATTGCCTGATTCGGAATTGCCGGATATACAGTTCAGCAACTATGGATTTGGATGGATGATGTGCTCGTACCGGGGTCATTACCGCGTGGAACATGGTGGTAATATTGATGGATTCAGTGCCAGTACCTGCTTTTTCCCAAGCGACAGCATTGGGATTATCGTGCTGACAAACCAAAACGGATCGGCTGTTCCCGGAATTGTTCGGAATTATATCGCAGACAGATTATTGAAAGAGAAGTATTTTGATTGGAACAGCAACGGGCGCAAGCAGGTTGCTAAAACCAAAAAGGCAACTGAGGATGCTTTGAAAAGTGTGACGTCGGCCCGGAAAACAAATGCTCCGATGACGCATACGCTTAAGGATTATGAGGGCATCTATACGAATCAGGGATACGGAAGTTTCACTGTCGCGGTTAAAAACGATTCCGCATTTATGATAGCCAAAGATAAAACCATGTGGATGAACCATTATCATTATGATGTATTCGATGCCTGGCTGCTGGAGAAAAATGAAAAGGTTGATACGGTAAACCAGCAGGCGACCAAGATTCAGTTCAACCTGAATTTATCAGGCGATATCGAAAGTGCATCCATCCTGATGGAACCAACCATCAAGCCAATAATCTTTGCACGTACTGCTAAAGTGCTTGACATGAAAAAGGACGACCTAACGAAGTATGTGGGTGAGTATACGATGGCCGGGATGACCGCCAAGTTTTATCTGAAAGGGGAGAAAACCCTGTACCTGTTTGTCCCCGGTCAGCCTGAATATGAATTGTCGCCAATCGAAAAAGATAAGTTCGCGCTCAAGATCATCAGCGGTTATTATGTGAAGTTTGGTATTAACGATAAAGGGGAGGTCACCGATGTCATTTTCCAACAACCAAACGGTAATTTCAAGGCAATAAGGAAAATATAGAGACGGATAATTATCCGTCTACGGTAATATTTTCACACCCTCCACCAACGGTGGCCATTTGGCCGGATCATCGTACCGGTCCCAGGCAGTGAAAAGCATGCCAAGCATCTTGGAATTTTTAATGGCAAATGCTTTAGTAAAGAGTGCATTGCTTGCTTTTACATCTTTCCAGCTGGTAGGCAGAACCCGGAAACCTTTATCTAGAAACATCTGGATGGAGGGGTAGCTTTCGCGCAGTTCATAGTGCCAGTCGGCTATGATGATGTCTTTGGAAATCATCTCGATTGCCGGCGCGGTTCCGTAGGAGGAGGCCTCCCAGTCGCCATACGGGTACACTTTTGAATCAATCAGCCGGTCGCCCCACATCATCATTTCCAGTCCGTGCTTATTCACAATGAAATAGTGGAACTCATTCACAACACGGGCGAACAGGATTGCCGGGTCTTGACCTTTTGTATTGGGTGATTTTTCACTGCCGAGCAGGAATACTTCATCCATCCCAACATGAATTCCATCCGGAGTGAATGCCTGGATAAGCTCTGCAAGCATCGTAAAAACGATCTCATTAACTTTTATGTTCGTGGGATCCCATTCGCGGCAGTACAGGCCCTCGTTTCCCGGGAAAGCTCCCGGAGTCAGATCGAGTTCCGGATAAACCGTCAGTAAGGGGTACGTCTCTTTTGCCCAGGACTGATGCCCGAGGCACTGAAACTCGATGAAAAGTTTCATCCCGGCATTCTTGCACTGCCTGGTAAACTCTGCAGCACCGGCATAGGTGATGGTATTATCGCCCTGCCGCAATTCCGGATGCGATTCATACCGGAAATGATAATCTACCTCAAGAATGGCGGTGTTAACTCCCATTTCAGATAGACCCGCCAGCTGATTGCCCAATTTTGTCAGATCCTGATCGTTGGTGTAATTCAGGAAATGCATGGCTACCCAGCTCTTGTTTCCTTTTTCTTTTGATGCACTGCAGCCTAAAAGTAAAGCCGGAAGGACTATCAGGATTAACAATCGGGAAAGCTTTTCTCTCATGACTATATCAGAATTAATTCCATTTAGATTTGGCGGCCTGATTATGCCGCCTGGTTTCTTCGTAAATATGGCAGTCTGATTATGCAGCCTGGTTTGATATTAAAAACTGTTGGTATACTTTCCCCAGAGCTCTTCGGAAAGCTTCCAATATCTTGAAACGGAAGCATTTGCCATCTCATTACAATATTTTGTCAGCAGCGCTTTTGCTTTTTCCGGATCGGTTTTATACAGATTCAGCATCTCCTCTTCAAATGTTTTCTGATTGGCAAATGCTTTATCTTCGATTTCTTTCCATACCAGCTCAACATCCTTACTCATAGGCTGATACCGAAGCATACACAGTTGGCTCACCTGGCGGAATGCCCACCAGGCGCTCTCTTTGTTAAACTGCCTGCGCCCATCGACCAGGTAGGAATCGGGCATGGCGGTGATTCCGCAATAAAATGGGGTATGGGGAGTCAGGCAAGGGTTATCATAGCCCAGCCAAACCACTCCGCCGATGGCATCGGGCATCCAGCTGCGCGACTGGGTAACCTGTACATAAGTGGCCCGTGCACAGGCGATGGTGCGTTCACCCGGGACTTTCAATAAATTCCGCAGATCTCCGGTCATAAAAGGATTGGCTACCGGGCTCTTTACCAGTTTGCCGTTGCGGTCCACTACATTCAGGCTCCCCGTCATGTCGAAGGGGGTATCCTGATAATAGTTACGGAACATCGAGAGCATATCTTGTACGGAGATTTTCTTTTCTGCCTTTACCGACATCGGGAAGTTTTCGCCGTTCGGATCAAGCTTCAGCGAAGGGGCCACAAGGCTCAGCACGCGCCATTCGCGACGGCGGCATCCCATACTGGTGCGATCGGCATAAGCATAACAAAATTCAAAAGGTTTCCCGCTCTTGGGATCCCAATAGCCGAGCTCCTCTGCCAGGGAGAAAACGTTAGCCGAAGCCAGGTAGTTATCCGGATCTTTCAGGTTGAGGGTTCGGATGCGGCTGGCATTGGCCGAAACCCCGACTTCGTCATCCGGGATTCGCACGGCGGCCCAAACGGCTCCTTTTTTACCTTTACCCGGACCTAAGATCTCGAAATGCCAGGTTTCCTGAGGGTCTGCAAAAGTAAAACATTCACCGGCATCATTATATCCATATTCCTTGGTGAGCTGATCGATAATTCTGATGGCTTCGCGGGAGGTTTTAGCTCGTTCCAGTGCGAGACGGTACAGTTCCGGACAATCGAGAATGCCATTTTCGGATACCAGTTCACGCTTGCCTCCAAAGGTAGTTTCGCCGATGGCCAGCTGATATTCGTTCATCACCGGATAAGCAGTATTGATATACGCAAAAGTTTCGTTCACCTGCGGAATCGTGCCGGTCTCCACTCGATCCGGATCGTTCGGGCCCTTGGTTTCCTTGGGCTCCAGATAAACGGCGCACTTCGAACCTGATGGGTATTTCTGATGCGGGACCAGGTTGATCCAGGTGCGGTCGGACCCACTGTCGCACGAATGTGACGTCATGGTTGACCCATCCACGGAGGCTTTTTTGCCCACGATAATGCTGGTGCAGTTGTCGAATTCCTTAACTTCCTGCGCCCAGGCACCGATACCCAAAAACAGGCTGACTGTGATAGCCAGAATCGTAGACTTTCTAACTTTTAGCATATACTTAGATATTTTGTTTTATCTGTGTAACTCAACTGAAACCTCTGTGTGATTTCTTAAAGATTTTAACACAGGGTTCCACAGAGGTATCACAGAGTTACACAGAATTTTAAAAATCAACTAATCAACTAATCATCACATCATCACATCATCACATTATCACATCATCACATCAGCATATTATTACCACCCCCGTGCGTACATCGACCACAGCTGGCCTTTGAGTTCATTCCATTTGGTTTCCGTGGAGCGGGCAAAGTCGTTGGTATACTGGGTGAGGAACTGGCGATATTTGGCTGGCAGCGGGTTGCCGCGCCGGTCTTTTTGCGGTTCCTTGCCCTGGTCGGCCTTCATCATTTCGACGGCTTTTTTATCCATCATCGGTAGTTCGGTGATAGCTTTTTCTTCAAATTCACGGGTGGCATTTTCCACTATTCCGCGTGTGTTTTCCCACTTCAGCTCGGCCAGGCGGTTCGTTTCGCGGTAGTTCCAGATGGCAGCATCGGTACGAAATTTCTTCTGACCGCAGATCTCAAAATTGTCAGGCAAACTCAGGGTTCCGGCATAGATCGGGATTCTCGGACTGCAGGCCGGGTTGTCGAACGAAAACCAGGCGACTCCGCCAATCTCATCCGGAAGCCAGTCGCGGCACTGGATCACATTGGAATAGGAGCATCCGCTGATCGCGATGGTCCGCTGGGCTTCGATAGTACCCGGTTTCAGTGTATTGACCAGGGTAACCAGGTCGCGGCTCATGAACGGACTGGCAAAAGCACTTTTAACCATTTCGGGGGCGGTGTCTGATTTGGCCTCAGCTCCACCACGGCGTCCATAATTGTTTTTAGCTACCATCATATTTTTGGTGGCATCCAGATCAGTGGCTTCATAAGTCACACGATAATAGGCCATCACATCGCGTACATCCAATTTTTTCTCCGCTTTTACCGAGAAAGGCAGTTCATCCATTTCCGGGGTGAGGTTCAGGGAAGGAGCCATGGTGCTCAATACATAAAACTCCCGGGTCGAAAACGGTTTCCGGTCGCTGTATGCTTTCCAGAATTTAAACGGTTCCCCACTCTTTTTATCGTAAAAGCCCATCTCTTCAGCCAGTGAAACGACATTTTCGGAGGCCATGTAATAATCCGATTTTTTCAGATCGAGGGTGCTGATCCTACAGATATTGGCCGAAACGCCCACATGGTCGTCCGGAATCCTGACAGCGGCCCACACCGCACTCACATGCTCCACGCCGGCGCCCATGATTTCGAAGTGCCAGACTTCATTCTTGTCGGCCACGGTCAAACATTCCCCTGCATCGCCATAGCCGAACTTAACTGCCAGGTCGCCCATGAGTTTGATGGCATCTCGCGCATTGTCGCAGCGTTCCAGCGCAATGGCCTGCAGTTCCTCGATCAGAAAAAGGCCATCGTCGTTCACCATGCTCTGCTTGCCGCCGAAAGTGGTTTCACCCATCGCCAGCTGTTTCTCATTCAGCGACGGATAGCAGGTGTTGAGGTACGAATAGGTTTCGGCCACCTGGGGAATTTCCCCTTTCTCAATTACATTGCGCTTATCGCCGCTGAATTCGTTGTGCATAAGGCCCCAGTAAACTTTCCGCATCGCGCCGTCGCCATATTTTTGATGAGGAACAATATTTACCCAGGTCCGGTAATTCCCGTCGCAGCTGTGACAGGTGATCACCGAGCCATCGGTGGTGGCCTTCTTGCCAACCATAATGCTGGTGCAGGAGGCTTTCTCCTCCGGAACCGGAATGAATTGGGCGAACGAGAGCTGGGCTAACAGCAGCGCAGCCAGGAGGAGGATGTAGTACTTAGAAGTGGTTTTCGTTTTCATGGTTAGATCAGTTATTCAATTTATTTTTAGTGACGAGTGACAGAGGTTCAACCGGGTAATTTCGTGGTCAGGGACGGGGTCCCGACTTTCGTCGGGATGACACTTCTCTGATGGTCAAGCAGAGCGTTTTCATGGGGCTTGGACAAAAAGGCAAAGAGCAAAGGGCAAAAATATGTCCTAAGAGGTAGGAAACAGGAATCAAGTTAAATTTGTATTTAATTGGTAATGTATCGATTATCACTTTTTTCTTCTTTTGCCTTTTTGTCCCAGCCCCATCACTCTCCAGTAAAGAATAGCTTGCAAGAGCTATTTTGTAATCCAGGTTCATTCTTTAATTAACTTTCCTTTAGCGGCTGCCTTCGGGTCCCTCAAAAATGCGCCCACCCCTTTCTCAATGACCTCGGCATATTTGGGAACTCCGGTGCAAACCACTTCTTTATCGGGATGGAATTCGTTCCAGCTTTCCAGTATCTGGAGGACGGTAGAGGTATGGCGGCCAACTCGAGTGGCGATCGGCCATCCGTTTTCGTCGATAGGGGCATAGAGTAATCCGTGCTTGCCGGCTTTTACCACAAAGGCATCCTTGCCTTCGAGCAGCTGTTTTTCACCGGTGATGCCGCGGGTGGCATCCAGAAAGGGCTCCGGAGCTTCAAGAAGCAGGGAAGTGGCATCTGAAAAATCTCCGATCTCCCGGTGCGAAAGTCCATGCAGATTCTTCGGCGAAAATTCCGTTCCGATGGAAAATCCCTCGAAGTCGGTAAGGGTCATCGAGGCCATGGTGGCCAGGTCCTGACCTCTTTCGTGCGTGACGATGGTATTGATTACGGGATATTGCAGCTCCGCCTCATGCATATCGATCACCACATCAACCTTTTCCTCTTTGATCAGGTTCATGAAGGCGAAGGTGGTTTTCTCCGTGAGCGTGCCATTGGCCCGGCCCGGCCAGGTGCGGTTCAGGTTCCGGATATCGATATAGGCCAGGTTCTGACGGCTGGGGTAGTGGATAAACACTTCGGGATCGGGCCACTGGTCCAGCGGGTTCGACCACCGGTCGCCCATCCGGAATTTCTGTCCGCCCCAGGCCGTTGGTATCGTATAAAACTGCGGATACGCTCCGCTGGGTCGCGTAACCGTGGTGCCACTGCGGTTGGCCGACAGCACAACAATCAGCCTGCCCTTTTGGATGCGCGCATTTTCAACCAGTATCCATCCGGCAAGCCTTCCGGCAGGTTCCTCGGGATGCGAGGCCGCCAGCACCAGAATGGTGGCACCGGGCTCCGATCCTTCAATAAAATAAATATTGCAGTCGTTGGCCGTGCCGCTTATCTTTTTGAAATATTCGCCCAGCTTTTTCACTTGTACCTGGTCGCTGACGACCACCTGCTCCTTAAAATGGCGGTGTTTAAGAAAACTGATGCCGGAAGTGGTGAGGACCACCAGTCCGGCCAGTCCAATCAAACTTTTGCGTATGATATCTTTTCTATTCATCAGGATGGGCTATTTGAGAAAAAACAGACGTAACAGAAAGGGTATCAATATGATAACATAAATGATCTCCTTTTTCCAGTCTTTGGTTTTGATCATATTATAAATGATCAAAACCACGATAAAGGCAATCAGCACGTAGTATAGGATGGTAATTACCGGGGTGAGAATTTCATTCATACGGATTGATTATAGACCGGTTAAAAATCCAAGTTGCTTGCTGTACAGAACCATCACGGTTCCCAAAATCATGATGACAATCGCCGGAACGATGCACATTTTGAGGAATTTCCCATAGCTGTCTTTTGCACCGGCTACATCTACGGTGAGACGGCCGATGATGGCGGTCGGCGGCAGGGCATCACCCAGCGGCCAGATCACACTCATGCCGGCAAGGGCGACAATCGGGTTCAGCCCCATCGAGTTGAAAAGGAGTATCAGCGGCACGCCGAAAACTGCAGCGGAACCGTACATCAGAACCGATTCGGTGATGGGAAGGAAGAAAAACAGACTGCCGATGACCAAATAGGCCGGCAGGGTGATAAAGGTGATCGCGAGCAATCCGCGCACACCGGTAAGAGTCATGATCTGTACCAGGATTCCGACGGCCGTGAGTGTGCCGATCAGCGGCAGCAGCTGTTTGATGGTATCGGCCGAGATCTGGAAAAAATTCAGTTTTTTCGGCGAAAGCAGGTAGGAGGCCAGTGCGGCAAAGAGGAACATCAGTGGCAACCCGATCACGGGAGTTTCGTGTGGCCATTTCCGGCCCATGAACATCAGTCCGAAAAAGATCACAAACGGAATGATGATGCGCGTCCAGTTCATTTTTTCCGGAGGTACAGGCAGTTCTTCGAAGGCCTTGTTCACATCGATCTTTGTGCCCCTCCAGCCGAGGTAGAAAACCGTGAACAGCGCTCCCAGCACCGTGGGGATCAGCAGGGGCCAGAAAAATCCGACATACGGCATGTTCACACCGGCAGCGGTCATCATGGCCCACAAACTCACCGGCGGTGCGGCAGCACTTAGTCCGGCAATCACAAAGATGATAGCCGCCGTTTTGATCCGGGATATACCCATGTAAGTCAGTACGACCGCGACCATGCCACCGGTGATCAGAACGGTGACGCTTCCGGCACCGGTGAGTGCCCCCGGGATCAGCAGAAGGAGTGAAAGCAATATCAGCAGCAGGGCGCGGCTTTTATGAAAGGTTTTGATGATCGAACGAACCACGAAAGCGATTCCGCCCGATTCTTTGAGAATATTCATGAACAGCGTGGCGCAAATAAATATCAGGTTGATATCCAGATAAGTGATGGCACCTTCGGCAATATGGCGGGCCGGGAAAAAATGACCCCCGGCTATGGCTCCGGCAAGTGCAGCGACGACCATGGCCAGTTCGGTCGACAGTTTAATCCAGAGCGCCAGGAAGTAAACCAGTACCATCACCCCCAGGATAATGGCTGCAGAAGTGTACATGTCCACGTGGTTCGCTTATTTGGTGTAAATTTTCTTCAGCACATCCTGTATCTCGGTGTTCATCTCGAACAGGACCAGCGGAATATTTTTCGATTTGGAGATGGTCGTAAACCGGCCGTCGGAATCACCTTCCTTTTTCACAATCATCATGTCGGCCACGCCGCAAACGGCGTCGATCGACATTTCATCGGTGTTGTCGCCTGCAGTGGCGCCCTGTGAGCGACGAGCCATGCCTTCGATATGAGATCCGATCACCTTGATTCCTTGCTTTTTGGCTTCCACAATTAATGCCTTGGTGCGGGCGAGTTCATCATCCATTGAAACACCGGCAGCTCCCATTCCTTTTAAGCTGGCTCCGGTTACAATGATGAGCGATTTATAAGGCTTACCCTCTTTCTTTTTAGCAATCAGGTCTTCCGCCTTGGCTTGAAGGTTGTAATCGAAATTGATGTTGAGCTTCTGCAGGAAAATTTTGAGCCGGACCGGTCCAGGGCTCTGCCCGCATGAAGTGAGTAATACCGGTTCGCTGGCAGTTTGCGCAACTACCTGATTAGCTGTTAAAGAGAAAGAGGAAATCGCAGCAATCAGTAAAACCAATCGTGCTGCCCTTTTTAGGTTAAAAGTTTTCATATAAATAATTAAATGAAGATCATCAGTTGTTTCAAAGATATTAAACTTCCTATACGGATGGCCCTTTACCTGTTGTTAAATAGCATCCGGTACCGGATCAGGAACAGGAGGAACCAGCAAAGTCCGGCCAAACTGATCAGGAGGACGACGGGTCGCCGGTCGGTTTCGAATTGCAGCGATTGGCGGGTGATCGCCGGCTGTAAAACCGGATCCCAGGGAAGATTGTATTTCCGGGCCAATCCTTTGATGTACAGCAAGTGAATCACTGGGATGTGGCGGATCAGCATTTCATGAATCATTCCCTGTTCAGCGGGTTCCGGAATCCGGGCGTTGTTAACGAGCCCGGGCTTGAGGCTCAGCACGGCCGGACTGCTGCCGAGGTTGGCATATCCACCGCCGGAGTTGATAAAGGCTTTGATGGAATGGTGAATCAAGGGAGGAGGCGGTTCATCGGTGAAGTTCTCAAACGACACGTCGGTCGGGCGAAAATCAGCAAAATAGTATTGTTCACGAATTGCGACGTTTTTGCGGAGGTCCGTTTCGCTGATTAGCGGGATTCCGGCTTCGCGGAGGCTGGAGCGGAGACGGTCAGTGAGTGCCGGTTCAAACTCTGATCCGGTATCATCTTCTCCTCCAAATGAAGCGGCAACCGGCCAGATATCGGTCACATGATTTTCCAACAACAGCCGGTACATATCCCAAATGTTAAAATCCGGGTTTGAAGCGCCGAATGAGGAAGATCCGAAGGAAAAGATCACCACCGGGTATACCTTCATGGCTTTGGCGGCTGAAAGGGAAGCGATCAGCAGGGCCGGGAAGGAGCCGGAACTGCCAATGGCAATGGTATCCCCCCTTTTAACCCCCGCTTCCTTGAGCAGGTGCACGATCAGAGCAGCAAAATTTGGGTTGATGGTGGACCTCTTGGCCTCCGGATCCCCGATGGTGGTAGCCAGTTCCGACCACTCCGGACCGATCAGACCCGTATGTCCGGGATCCTCCGGATTATTCACATTGATTTGATGCTGAAGGCAATATTCCTTTATGACTGCGAGCGACTGTTCCATATTTTCCGCTGCTGCACGGAGTTCCGGCTGGTCGGGGCGGGTGGTTGGATTCATCAGAAGTGAAAGAACCACTATAAGAATGAGACCAATAAATCCATTTCTGAATATGTACGACTTTATGAGTCTGGATTTCATGCAAAAAAGTAGTATATCTTGCTGATAAACAGGAGTACGGCCAAAACAATAGCCATCGATGAAATGGTAATGAAGATTCCCTGGCGGTCAAAATTATTGGCGATCAGTCCGGGGATCACCCAACCGATCATTTTCATCTCCAGCGACACCGGAAAGAATATCGGTGCCAGGTACGAAAACGAAATAGAGAGTATGGCGCTGATCAGGATGAGGAACACAAACCTTCGCTTGCCAAAAAGAATCAGATAGCGCGAAGCGATGCGATAAATGGCAAAGGCCAGCAAGCCCGCGATCAATGTGCCGGTGATCCTGAGGGGCTGATCGGCATACAATACCAGGTAGCCTGGCACGATGATGCCACCCGGGTAATAACCCGTTACCCCGATAAAAATGAGGGAGAGGATCAGCCCCAGGAAGAAGAGTTCGTATGACAAAACTTTGCGATTTGAATTACGGAGGTCCTAAAAGTACAATTTATCGATTCGAATTTAGAATGCTTTATCTCCGCATTCCTTCTTCAATTCAGACTGTTTCTTCCCAATGCGCGATTAATTTTTCACCGGTTCCGTGAATATTGGCCACCCCGAAAACCACCAGGTCGCCGCTGGTTTCAATAATAATCTGATTGGTGATGTTCCCGGGATCGGTGCTTTTCAGTCGCACGCAGTTTGCAAGTTTCCGGGTGAATACCGGAGCATGCATTCCGGTAACAAAAATTAGGCTGAATAACGCAGGGTTGGTTTTCAAAAGATAGTCCAGCCACTGGCGGCTGCGTTCACCCCGGTCCGAACGCAGGGCGAGCAGTCCGATTATTTCGGGTTCACTTTGTGTTTCGGTCGACAGGATTGCCCGTGTTTTTTCAATGATTGCCAGCGTGGAAACCGGATCATTGGCGGCAAAGGAATTCACCAGCCAGATCTTCCGGTGGCCGGCATGATGGCGGTAAATAGTGAGCTGTCCCAGATCCATGCGGGCGGTACAGATTCCGCGAATGATCATTTCATCCGAAATTCCCAGGTGCTGACCGGCTGCGAATACCATGTCGAGGTTCACGGAAATTTGCTGCTGAAGAACGGTTTCGGGCCATTCCGGGTAGGCTGACAACCCCTTTTTGGCGTTGATGAGGTGCGCTTTTTTATTCTTAATATCCTTACTAATAAATATGTTGGACTCTTCTTCGGGGAGGATTATATGAGATCCGGGATAAATATCATGCGAAAATAATCCGGCAATTTCCTCCAACGATTCACCCACCACGTCGGTATGGTCGGCCCTGAAGTTGGTGAGGATGGTTAAATGTGGCCTGATGAGTTTCTGAGTTTCGGTCCGGTGATTCTCGGGGTGGATGCTCATGATCTCGGTGATCAGGCAATCGGCTTTTAGTTTTACTGCTTTCTTAATGAGCCGTTTCTGCTCCAGGATAGTGGGAAATCCTTTTCTGGATATTTTCTCAAGAGATCCATCCGGAAGGATATACATGGCTTCGGATCCGGTGGATTTGGCCAGAACGGTGAGTCCGTGTTCCCGCAGCACCGAAGCCAGGGTTCGCACCACACTGGTCTTCCCACGGGTGCCGGAAACCGATATGCGGAGTGGGATTTGATTTAGTTTCCGGTAATACCGGATCGATTCGGAAATAAGGTATAGGACGAAGAGAATGGTAACGGCCAGTAGGATCAGGAGCCCTTCCATGTTATTCC
Source organism: Bacteroidales bacterium (assembly GCA_038330665.1). GTDB lineage: Bacteria > Bacteroidota > Bacteroidia > Bacteroidales > UBA12481 > UBA12481. The sequence continues at coordinate 3,792 of JBBQOG010000018.1, read as the reverse complement.
TCCGGCTTGAAAAGACCGTCGGAATTGGCTCCGAGGAATACCGCGTCCATGAGTTTTTGATCGGCGCGTTGCAGCTGTTGGATGGATTCGGCATCCATTACCTGGGCGTGCGCAACGGTGGACAAGTAGTCTCCGATAAATTCCAGGTCAAGATCCGTTTGGGTCCAGTTTTTTTGATCAAACTGGGTGAGGTTAACGGGGCGTGAAAATGAGCGCAAAGATTTGTTGCCCATTGTATTAAAGTAAAAATCAAAATAGGACATCACCAATTCCCGAACGGTCCGGTAAACCGGTTCGCGGTAACGCAGGGCCGTGGTGTTGGATTTGGCGATGGCACCCCACCGGTCACGGATTTTGAATACGGCAATTACGTGATCGTCATCGTTTTCCGCCATCATGTCCAGGATCAGGGGTTTAAATCCCATTTCATGCAGCATGGCAGCAGCAAAAAGCGCACCTTCGAAACAGTGCGCTTTTTGTTCTGTCATCACCCTGCGCGGCGAGCGGCATTCAGGGTTGGGATTGTAGGGAACGGAATCCAGAAAAAGCTGGATATCGTAAGGCTTTTTAAAGCTGTGTATAAAATCGAATTCGCTGGCTGACCACATCATCAATGAGCTGCGGGCTGCTTCATGGCAAATTTCGATGCAATGACAGCAAGCTGGTCCTCCTTTAGCCGGGTGTTTTTCTTCAGTAAACTGATGAAAAAGTCGACCTCATCGGGATTAGCCGGACAGCCTACATTCGCTTTGATTTTCTTACCCGTTTTTTTATCTATGGATGGCATTCTGGAATCCGCCAGAATTTTTCCTTTTGCGTTGAATATCAACCAGTAGGGAATTCCGGAACCTTTACCGTTGTAGGTTTCCATCATGGCATCCGCACCCGGGTTTTCCAGATTCTTCTTGTCTTTGGCCTCCATTACCACGAGATGTCTGATCACGAAATTGTCGTCGAAGAATGCCTTGGTTTCAGGCATGTTCATCAGGGAATCCATTCGGTGGCACCATCCGCACCACGAAGCATGAAAGATCACAAAGACCTTTTTGTTTTCCTTGGCGGCAGTCACGTAAGCATCCTCCATGATCGTGTTGGCCGACTTGGGTTTGTCCTGTGCCAGGGCACTGGTGAAAAGGGCGAGCGACAGGAGTAAGCTGGAAATTACTTTCATGGATCAGATTTTATTTGAAAACGCTGTATTTTGATTTGTCGGTCTGGCAAAAATCGCATTTAGCCTTTACTGTGAGCCCGTCATAGGTATTTCCGCATACCGGACAAACATACCATTCACCGGGAAAACTCTTTTCGGTGCCTGCTTTCAGAGAGGCAATAGCTTTCTGATAAAAGTCGTTGTGCTTGATCTCAGTATCCATTGCCCAGGTAAATGATTTTTTTGCATCATTTGCTTTTTCCGACACGGCAAGTTTAATAAAATCTGGATACATCGTAGTTAATTCATACGTTTCTCCTTTTGAGGCATCCACGAGATTTTCGGCGGTGGTTTTTACGTCGAATTTTCCGATTTCAGGTTCACCGACTTTTTCACCCATCTTGATGAGTACTTTTTTGTGATTGGCGGCATGAACCTTTTCGGCATTGGAGGTGGCGAGGAACATCTGGTAAATGTTGTTCAGTCCCTCTTTTTTAGCTGCCTCAGCGAACTTGGCATATTTCGCACTGGCGGTCGACTCACCGTTATAAGCGGCTTTTAAATTTTCGACTGTTTTCAGCGGGGTTGCCTGAACGAACCCGAACATCGAAAATACTGACAGAATAATCAGGCTTAAAATAGTCCTTTTCATATAAATAATATTAATAGTTAAACGTGAAAATGCATGGGGATTAGAGGGGCATCATGTAGTCGAATACCATGGAGCCTCCAAGGAAACCGGTTACCGCAACTGAGGCGGCGGCGGCCAGGTAAAGGCCGAAGATCGTCCAGGTATAAACCGGACCCTCCTTTTTCAGGATCAGGAATCCGATGCGCAGCAGGGTTCCGATAGTAATCAGAATCAGGGTAACCAGGGCAAAGGTTTCGTGGGGTTCAAATACTTCCAGGATGGCCCCTTCGGTGGGCTCAACAGTAAAAAGATGGCCGGTAAGAAAAGCGGCACCGGCACCAAGCGTACCCAGCACCATCAGGTATAGTCCGGCTTTCGACAGGCACTTTTCTTTACGGAAGAAAAGAAATACCACATCGGCCAAAAACCCTGCGAGGATGAGGGCAACAGGAAAATGAACGATCATCGGATGAAAATGCGCGGTATTTAACATGAGTTTCGAATTTGATGGTTTACGCTTAAAGATACAACAATTAACAATGGTAAAAGTTGCAAGCGACTATCAAATTTTTACCGGGATCATACGCGGCATGATCAGCTGCACCACGCCTAGTGCAATGAGGTAAACACAGCCGGCTACCAGGAATGCATAAACATATCCGTGCGGACCGGCATCGGTGAGAACCTTGCCAAGTGCCAGGTTAGCAAAAATACCAGAAGCGGCGCCCCACATGCCTCCAATACCGACCACTGAGGCCACGGCCTGCTTTGGAAAGACATCTGAAACCAGCGTGAACACGTTGGCCGACCAGGCCTGGTGAGCACCGGCTGCCAAGGCGATCAGCAATACCGCCACCCATTGATTTTCCACGATCGGGGCCATGGTTACCGGTAGAACCAGTATGGCACAGATGAGCAGGGTGATTTTGCGGGCCTTGTTCACCGTCCACCCCCGCTTAAGAAAGGCTCCCGAAAGGTATCCACCCGCAATACTGCCAACATCGGCGATGAGATAAATGATGATCAATGGCAGTGCCAAGCCCTTTAATTCCAGTCCGAACCGTGCATTGAGGAAAAATCCGCCCCAGAACAGGTAGAACCACCACACGGCATCCGCAGTTTTTGCTGCGGCGAAAGCCCAGGTTTCTTTAACCGGCAGCAGTTTGCGCCAGGGGATCTTCGGAATCACCGGCTCTGGCGGATCGCTGAGGATATGCTGCAGTTCTCTTGGCGAAACTTTGGGGTGTAGCTCGGGACTGCGGTAGGTACGGTTCCACAGGATAACCCAGATCAGGCTGAAAACGGCGGTAACCAGAAAGGCATATTGCCAGTTGGTGCCATCGCTGGAAACGATGAGCGGAATAAACAGCGGGGCGATGATGGCTCCGACATTGGTACCGGCATTAAAAATGCCGCTGGCAAAGGCGCGTTCTTTGCGAGGAAACCATTCAGCGACGGTTTTAATCGCCGACGGGAAGTTTCCGGCCTCGCCGATGCCCAGACCAAACCGCGCCGCAGCAAATCCGATCCATCCCATTCCCCGTGTGACTGCGGCATGCATCATGCCGAAAAAACTCCAGATCACGATCGACAGGGTGTATCCCTTCTTGGTGCCCAGCCGGTCGATTATTCCTCCCATCGAAAGCAATCCGATGGCATAAGCCAGCTGGAAGGAAATGGTAATATTCGCATAATCCTTTACCGTCCAGCCAAATACGTTGTCACGTAACGTGGGTCCGAGTACTCCAAGAATGCTCCTGTCAATGTAGTTGATGGTGGTTGCCATGAACAACAACGCCAGAATTCTCCAGCGGAAGTTTCCTATTTTTTCCGGATTTACTGTAATCGCCATAGTGCGTTTTGCTTTGGGTTGGGCATTGGGGGATAATGAAACGAAAAATTTGGCTGGGGGCAGGGGGCAGTTGGCAGTCGGCAGTTGGCAGTCGGCTAGTGCGTTACCCTCGGAGAGTTGTCATCCCCGCGTATGCGGGGACCCCGTCGCCTACCACGA
>JBBQOG010000017.1:0-17466 GCA_038330665.1 Bacteroidales bacterium | reverse complement strand
TACCTGGATAAAATAACCATACAACCTGAGCAATTTTATGATTTGCTCGAAAGCAGTCCGGAATTTCCAAAAACATCGCAGATTAACGAACGAACTTTCACCAATTTGTATTCGCATCTGGCTTCTCATTATGATGCAATTATTTCGGTACATCTCACTTCAAATTTTAGCGGAACCTTTGATAATAGCGTAAAGGCGGGTCAACGAATCGAAAAGGAATTCAAAAAGCCGGTTTACACTATCGATTCAAAGAATTTGTCGGGCGCTTTGGGTTTGCTTGTACTAAAAGCGGCCCAAAATATAGAGTTGAAAAAAACACCCGAAAGTATTGTAAGATGCTTGGAATCTGATATTTCAAATGCCAAAATATTTGTAAGCGTCAAAGACTTGAAGTATATGATTAAAGGAGGCAGGGTTTCAAAACCTGCCGGTTTTATCGCCAACCTTTTTGGTATCAATCCGGTTATATCGATGAATGCTGAAGGCAAATCTCTGCTATTTGGAAAAACTTTCAGCCAAAAGGCCAGCCTGAACAAAATATTTGAACATATCAAAAAAAATAGTCGGGGAAAGTCGGTTTGGAATTATATTGTTTTGCATGCTCATAATCCGGACGGAGCAAAAAAAGCAGAACTCAAAATGTTGGAAATAACCGGGAAAAATCCGGTGTCTGTGGTTGATATTTCACCGGTAATTGGCATGCATGCGGGAAATGGTGCCGTTGCCGTTTCATTGTTGTTTAATAATATAGAATAAATTGATGTTAACTCTATTTTTACAGGCGCTGTTAATCGTTTTTATTCTTGTCACCCTTATCTGGGGACTGAGCGCAATCATTAAAAACGTGAGTATTGTTGATCTTTTCTGGGGAATGGGTTTTGTGATTGTAAACACATTTTACTTTTTTTCTTCTGGTGAATTTTATTCGCGTAAAATTCTTTTACTGGGTATAGTCACCATATGGGGATTAAGACTTTTTCTTTATCTCTCGTGGCGGAATATTGGGAAAGGGGAGGACTATCGTTACCAGGAATTCAGGAAAAAATATGGAGCTGAGCGATATTGGTGGTTCAGCTATTTTCAGGTTTTTTTGCTTCAAGGTGCTTTAATAATGGTTGTTTCGCTCCCTTTACTGGGCGTAAATTCGCAAACCCTGTCCGGTGGTATAAACTGGCTGGATTACCTGGGCATTGTCGTTTTTAGTATTGGCTTTATTTTTGAGGCCGGCGGCGACTTTCAGTTGGCAAGATTCAAGAAGGATCCAGCCAACAAAGGGAAAGTACTTAACTCCGGCTTTTGGAGATATACCCGGCACCCCAATTATTTTGGTGATTCGGCTGTTTGGTGGTCATTTGGTATTTTCAGCATTGCTGCCGGAAGTTATTGGACGGTTATCGGCTCGGTTACAATGACCCTTTTAATTATAAAGGTTTCAGGTGTTGCATTACTTGAGAAAAACCTCAATGAGACCAAACCGCAATACCGCGATTACATTCAAAAAACAAATTCCTTTTTCCCCTGGTTTCCTAAGAAATAAGAAAGTATGGATTACTTCGTAAAAAATATCTGGTTGATTCTTTTTGTTGCCTGGGGTTTGCCTTTAGGCTATTACCGAAGCAAATTTCGAAAAATTGTTTATCAAACTGATAGTTGGATGATAAACATCAAGCCAGTATTTTTGAAAGAAATAAAAGGTTTATTTGTAAATATTTACCCTGATAATTTAAAATATATACGCTTCAGAAGTTTTTATTTGTTTTATCTGGTAATCTATCTTATTCTATTTATCAGCTATTTGAGTTTCAATAAAAAATCAGAATATATGCAAAGAATATCAGTGGGCAGCGTAATTCCCTCATTCGAATTGAAGGACCAGAATGGCCAGAACTTTCAACTCGATTCTGTTGTGGGCAAAAAAAATCTTGTTATTTATTTTTATCCCAAAGACGATACTCCGGGATGCACTGCGGAAGCCTGCGCTTTTCGGGATCAATTTGAGGTTTTTAAGGATGCCGATGCATTGATTATTGGCATTAGCGCCCAGTCGGTTGAAAGCCACTTGAATTTTGCGCAAAAACACCGTTTGAATTTTACTTTATTAAGTGATACCGGAAATAAGGTCCGGAAGTTATTCGGTGTGCCAACCAATTTTTTGGGATTAGTTTCCGGAAGAGTTACCTACGTCATAAATAAAGCAGGCAAGGTTGTTTATCTCTTTAACTCTCAAACACAAGCCGAAAAACATGTAGAGGAGGCATTGCGTATATTACAGGAAATGAAATGACATTGCTGCAGGAATTATTCTTCCTCCTGGTAACCTATTTATGGGGTTGTATACCTTTTGGTTACCTATTAACTAAATATTACACCGGGAAGAATATACTGGAGCACGGAAGCGGGAATGTGGGCTCTGCAAATGTCAAACGGATTGCGGGGAAGCGGATTTCAATCATAACACAATTATTAGATATGTCGAAAGGACTTCTACCGGTTGGGTTATATTTGCTTATTAATGCCGCCTCAAATCCTGGTTACATTTTCATGCTGGCATTGGCCGCAATATCAGGACATGATTTCAGTGTGTTTTTAAAATTTAAAGGAGGTAAAGGTGTAAATACCACCCTGGGCGCTTCGATTTTACTCGCTCCAGTTTCTGTTTTGTCTTCAGTTGCTTTCTATTATATGGTGAAGTGGCGATTTAAATACTCTTCATTAGGTTCAATTGCGTTGGCTATTGCCATGCCTTTGATCCAATTTGTTTTATATGGAATTACTTTAACATTTTTCTATCTGGTTATCTGTTCAGTCTTAATTGTCCTTTTGCACCGAAAGAATATAGTCCGCTTGGTTCAGGGAACGGAGTTGCTTCCTTAATGAAAGGCAATCAATTTTAGGCTTTACGCATCACGAGGCCTTCCCCTGCTTGAGTAGGCCAATGGCTTCATGGAACGACCCGGCTGCAATGATCTTCCCGGTATTCACAAAGAAAATCTCGTCGGCATTTTCAATGGTATTCAGGCGATGGGCAATGATCACCCGGGTGGTGGAAGCTGGCAGATTATTCAGAATAACATCCAGTTGCTGTTCGGTCACGGTATCGATATTAGCCGTGGCCTCATCCAGTATCAACAGCTCCGGTTTTCGCAGGATAGCCCTGATAAAGGCAATGATCTGTTTCTGACCTAGACTGATTCCATCGCCGGTCATTTTAACTGGCGTATCCAGTCCCTGATCAAACCGGTTAACCAGCTCCGTCAGCCCGGCTTCCTCAAGGGCACTTTCAAGGCGATCAGCTGTCAGGCCGGCGCATTCAGGATTGCCATACAATATATTTTCGCGTATGGTGCCGGAAAAAAGCAGCGGCTCTTGTAGAATAAAACCGATCTTCGAAGCTCTTTCACAGGGGCTGTAGGATCTGATATCCCTTCCGTCAAGGAGGATGGCACCTTTCGTAGCATCAAACAGCCGGGCAATGAGCGATGCGGTAGTTGTTTTACCCCCACCGGTGGGGCCCACGAATGCATAGGTCCGGCCTCTTTGCAGATCAAAGCTTACCTGATGCAATACTTCCGTCCCGTTTGGGTAACTGAATGTGACATCCCCGAAATGAATGAATGAGGAGCTTTGCTCACCGGCTGTATCATCAGCAAAGGTGAGGTCGCTTTCAAACGAGAGCAGCAGGGAGATCCGGTCCCAGGCGGCCAGTGCCATCTGAAAGCTGGCCCAGAGGGCAGCCATCTGGCGTAACGGATTATAAAAATTGGAGATATAGGCAATGAAACTGATCAGCAATCCGATGGTAAAATGGCCCTTGATAATAAGCCAGATCCCCAGTGAGAGCACAATCATCTGACCCATATTGGATGCAAAGGAATAAATCGGTGTGAGTAAGTTATTGGCAATACCGGCAGATACCGACTTTTTGTAATTCTCGTGGTTGACATCCCGGAACCGCTTCCGGAAGTAATCGCGCCGGTTAAAGGCAACGACCACTTTGAAGTTTGCCAGGTTCTCCTGGATCTCTGCAGATAAATCACCCAGGCTTTTCAGGCTCGCAGCATTTTTCTTACGGATCCAGCTCGATATAACTTTCGTGGAAATCAATATCACCAGGGCCGGCGACAGCGCGGCAAGTCCCAGGGGCAGGTTTATGGCCAGGAGAAGGATCCCGGCTCCGGTCATCGTGATCAGACTGCCGATAAAACGCATCAGCGACTCGGAAAAGAACTGGTTTGCCGTACTCGTGTCGTTGTTGATCCTGGATATCAGGTCGCCCGACTTATTCTGGTTAAAAAAATCGAGAGGCATTTCCTGCAGCTTATTAAACACAGAATTCCGGAGAGAGAAAAGCATCCGCTGACCGATTCCCCCCATTAAACGCATCTGTGCATAGTTAACCAGGAATGCAGTGATGTACATAACCAGCAGGATTCCAGAGAAAAGAAGCACTCCATGATAATTTTTCGCCTGAACATGCGTATCAATCGTATAACCTAATACATACGGCCCCAGGAGGGTTAGTCCTGCGTTCAGGAAGATGGCCGCAAAAGCAATAATCAGCTTCCGGCGTTCGCCACTGATAATCGAAATCAGCTTGGAGAGCGATTTAAAAATCGGGAGTTTCCGGGTTTCTTCTGCAGATGCCTGGTTCAGATTATAATTCATAATGGCTGGTGCTTTTTTGTGAACTATAGATCTGAATATACTCTGGCGAACTTTCCAGTAAATCGGTATGCGTACCGATGGCAATGATCTCGCTTTCCATCAGCAGGATGATCTGATCGAAATCTCTTACCGGTGCAATCTTCTGGGTTACAGACAACAGCGTCAGGTCGGGGTAATTATTCTGGATATTGCAGAGTATCTTGTTTTCGGTTTCCCGGTCCACCCGCGAGGTAAAATCATCCAGCAGCAATATTTTCGGATTCAGGGCCAGGGCTCTGGCAAGCATGATCCGCTGCTTTTGCCCGCCCGAAAGGCTGGTTCCCCTTTCCGAAACAATCGTTTCGAGCTTCTGCGGAAGCGATTCAATAAAATCGGCCAATTCAGCCGTTGCAATCGCCTTGGTGACGGAATCATCCGTTACCTGATCATTGAAGGCAATGTTTTCCCGGAGGCTCAGATTGAAAATCACACTATCCTGAAAAACAAAGCCCATCTGTTTATGGAAAACCTCCCGGGAATAACGGTCCACCGCAATTCCGTCGAATTCCACACTGCCCTCGTCGGGTGGCATCAGGTTTGAAAGAAGATACAGCAATTGGCTTTTACCGGCTGCAGTGGGCCCGATAATGGCCGTTTTACTTCCGGCCCTGACAGAGAAGGAGATGTTTTTCAGCACCACCTTGTCGCCGTAGCTGAGGAATACATTTTTCAGGGCAATATCACCCTTTATTTCACTGGTAATGGTACCCGGTTCTTTTGGGGCGGGTTCATTAAGCACATTTGCTATTCTTTCGTATGATGCAGATGCCGAAGCTATTATATTGCTCATAAACCCGATCATCATCACCGGAAATATCAGCATCACCAGATAGCTGTTAAAAGCCGCGAAATTACCGAGACTAAGCGTTCCCATGATCACAAAATGCCCGCCGAGTGCGAGAATCGTGACCACTGCGAGGTTTGACACAAACATGATCAATGGAACCAGAACTGAAAATAGCCTCACGATGGAGAGCCCAAGGTTCTTTGAATCCACGTTCTTTTCGAGGAACTTCTGGCTCTCGGGTTGCTGTGAATTCAGGACCCTGATTAGTGCTGAACCCAAAATGCTTTCGCTGATGATCCGGTTGAGTGCATCTACAACTTCCCGGCTCTTCTTGAAAATGACCTTCACCCTGCCGAACACAATGAAAAAACAAATCGCAATAACGGGGACGATTAATAGTACGGCAAGGGCCAGTTTCCAGTTAATCTGGATCAGCAGAACCGATGCACCAATGATCACAAACACGGAGGAGATGATCGTGACAAATGCCTGAGAAACGAACATCTTTACCGAGTCCATGTCGGAGGTCAGGTTGGTAAGCAATTTCGATGGATTCGATTTCAGGATATAGGAATAACTCTGCTGCGATATGATATTTGCCAGTCGGTTACGAAGATCCCTGGCCACTCTCTCCGCTGTCAGGGTTTGCAGTACGCCCTGAAGAAAAGTAAAAATCATGATCGCGGCGGAGGCCAGAATGAACTCGAGGATCACTTTTCCCGCGTCGAACCGGTTACCCGAAAAGGAATCGATGGCCTTTGCAATGATTTTAGGGATCAGGAGGTTAATGCCGCTACCTGCCAGGGCAATAATAATCAATATAATGACTATACCCCGGTAAGGCCCGAGCACCTGAAACAATCCAGATTTCTGTTTATTTTTTATGTCCGGCCTTACACTCGATCTCTCCACTATTTTAGAATTATTTGGATGCAAACTTACTCCTTCTTGAACGTATTCCTACTCCCCGAAGTCAACATTTGAAGAACTGCTTCAGCTATAAGGGCGTCTACAACTTTGGCTACAGCACAGGCTTCTGGACGGCCACTAAAGATAGAGATCGTGCTTTAGACGCCTGGTGCGGGAGTATGGTCTACAGTAGCAACGGAGTAAACCGGGGTTACGAATACTTCAGTCACGGGTTCTCGGTTCGCTGCCTCCAGAACTAGCCATTTGCGGCTGCAGATTGATAAAGACCAATGCAGATGGAGCTTACTGCATGGAGTGGATTGGTAACTATTTCAATCCTATGTTTAAATTATTTGATCAGGCCATTTTGTTGTGTGGTAAGGTATCTCAAGCGGGCACTAAGTTGTACAATGTTTTCATCAAGCGACTGAATTTTGACCGAATAGGAGAGGATATCATTCTCCAGTTTTGTTTTGCTTCCTGCCAGTTTAGCTAATTTCCCCGATACTACAGGATCATTTGAGCTTTCTCCGGTAGAGGTTAACCCCGCCATTTGTTCAGTGGCTTTTTCAATTTTTTTTGTGCTTTTATCTATTGATTTTAAAATTTTCGTTTTTTGCCTGTTAAATTGTTTTAATTCTTTGGAGGCATCTTTTGATACCTGTGTGTAATAGTCATTCAGGAAGTCGAAAAGGAAGTTGTTTAGTAGGGTTTGAAGCGCCGTAAACTCTTTGGGGAATCGTTCATGACCGATAAAATAGTCATAGCCAAAACATGCATAGACTTTCATGGCGGAGCCAGATGATGTTGGAGTGATGCGCGTATATAGGTTTAGGTGCTTCTCAGAGATGATGCCGATGGTCACATTCTCAGATTTCAAAACTTCATCGGAGGAAAATAGGCCGCCACCCTTCAATTTGATCTGGTAGTTTTTTTTCAGATAACTCACCCATGATTTCTTTAAGAGAGTGGGAGTCGGGTCCACCTGTACACCGAGACAGGGTCGCAATTTGTTCTCGAAACTGATTTGAGTGGTGTCAATCCTGATGGTTTGACCCACGATGGAACCAAATCCAAAAAGAGAAATAGTGCACAGAAATAACAGCCTTAGCTTTTTCATGTTTAGTGATTTTAACTATCTCAAAGTTAGTTCTTTATTTTCAAATTTCTGCTCGAGTCCGGTTGGTCAGACTGATTGGGAAAAACGATTAAAATCCAGTCAACGGTGGAGCAATTGACGGATTAGCCGGCAGTCTGTTTTGCCCAGACTGGTTGCCGGAGATTGGCATTTTTAGGTCGTTTAGCCCGGACTATAGCAACAGGGGAATTAGTACCGCTCGCTGAATCTCGGATTGACGACGTTGTTGTATATCGAACCGAAGGTATAGGAGAAGCCGATCTTCAGGGAATAATCATACGAGGAGGCGATCTGTTTCTGCCGAAGGAGGATTTCCTCTTCGGTTGCGGCGCCCTTCGTGAGGGATATCTGATCGTGAATGATCGCAGCATCGCCGGAAATGCTAATCGACAGGCCTTTGAATACCCTGAAGTAAAATCCCGCCCACATCCGCATGCTGTTTTTCGAAAAATCGTGCAGGTAATTGGATTCCTGCAACGACAGGTTTATGCTTCCCCAGGGTTGTCTGAAGTCGGCCGCTACGGAAAACTGTTGACTGAACAGTCCTTCTTCCATCTTATCAAAAATGGTGGTATCCTGATAAAAGACATATCCATACCCCACACGGTACTGAAAGCGGATCTGCTTGCGGTTTGCTTCGTAATATGGAAAGTAATTATATTCTATCGCCGGAGCAAAGGAGGCACTGAATTTTGTGTTCCCATAGGTGCTGGAGTATACCCCGGTGCGGGCCCCTGCCGACCAGTGGTCGTTTAGGCTTTTTACCGTCAGGTTCCTAACCGAATAGCTGGTTTTAATACTGATATAATCCTCCTCATCTTCGAACCTGAATTTCTTCACACTATGGTCGTAGCTGGCCCCAAATTCGATTTTCCAATCGGGCGTAATTTTCTTAACGCCCAGATCCGACTCAGAACTCAGACTGCTGTATGACTCCTGCTCATCCAACTGGCCGGTTGTCCTGATATCGAACACCCAGCTTCTCCATTTATCTTCCACCACCTTTCCCCCGGTGATCTTGCCCAGGCTGTCGTCATACTGAACGCTCAGACCTTCGATCAATGGGGTTGCCGCCACATATTTCACTAATCCCAGGCCGATCATGCGGGTATATCCCTTGCGGGTCCTGTCGCTCGTTTCATCGGGGGTCTGCTTGTAAACGGTTTCCCCGTCGACACCGGCAAATTCACGCTGGCCAATGAAATTCATGGTGTGTTCAACGCCTCCCGATCCGGTGGTCTGCTTGGTCATCAAAAGGTGCACCTGGGCCTCCTGCCGGTCGCGCACATAATTAACGTACGGAATCTCTTGCCTGATAAAGTCGATGTTGCACCGGGAGCAGTCTACATATACTTTTAGGGCCTTTTCGCGAAGATTTCCCGTGGAGTCCTGCGAATTTGATGTTAATGTAAAAACAGTTATGAAAAGGGAAACAAGAAGGGCAGTTCGTAGGTTTGCGGTCATGAAAATAATTTTGCAGCGAAAGTAGGCAACCAGGATATTAATCGGGCGGCGAAAAAGTTAAAGAAAGTTAATTGGGGGGGGAAAGTTATTGCTCATTTAACCACCGATGTAAATTAAGCAGGGAGTGGCATTTTTTACGGTTTTGTCCACCTCAGGCCGGTAGGATGCTTTGGAAGAATTCTTTGACAAAACCTATACATTTCCACACCAAAGTCAATGGTCAAATTCCGGTCGTTTTCATCACTAAAAGAATTCACACTGATTCACCCAAACCGCAACTCCTGATTTTAAGATATTTCGATTTTCGAAAGGAAAGAACCCAACCTTTGAAAATCAAGTATCTTTTATTGGTTAACCCAGGATTTTAATGTGACTTATAGGAGGATAAATTCTTCCAGGATTTTACCTGGATATTATTCCATTTCTGGTCCGGTTCCCCACCGTAAATCAGGGTGGAAGCTTGTTCGGGTTCGCCTGAGAGGTTATTGAAATAATTAATATCTCTGAAAAAACCTTTTGAAATCGTGTGGCTGGATTTGATCTCAATCGGGTGCAAATCATTCCCGGAATCAATAATCAGGTCGATCTCATGGCCTGTTTTATCTCTCCAGAAAGTCAAAGGAGCTTCCTTTCCTTCATTGGTAAAGCTTTTATAAATATCAGCAACGATGAGATTTTCGAATAAACTTCCACGGAGATAATGGGTATTGACCTGCTCTTCCCGGGTTATTCCGAGTAAAGAACAAACGATACCGGTGTCATAAAAATAGAGCTTGGGAGTTTTTACAAGCCTTTTATTGAAATTTCGATGATGTGGATAAAGAAGAAAAAGAATATAGCTTGCTTCGAGCAAGGAAATCCATGCTCTGGCCGTAGAATGAGCAACTCCCGCTTCCTGTCCAAGAGCCGACAAATTAAGCAGCTGCCCTGCCCTGCCGGCACACAATTTCATAAAGCGAGTAAAGGTGTTTAAATCGGTGATATTTTTGATTTGCCTGACATCCCGTTCAAGATAAGTCTGGATGTAATTGGGATAATAGTCTTCCGGAGCAATTTCTTTATCGTATAAGCGTGGATAAAATCCATTCAAGATAAACTGATCGCACTTCTTCTTCTCCCCTTTCTCCTTCCCTAACTCAGCTAAGGAAAATGGCAGAAGTTTCAGAATGGCAACTCTTCCGGCCAGGGATTGACTGATTTTTTCCAGCAGCAAAAAGTTTTGCGAACCCGTCAAAATAAATTGCCCGGTCATATCCGATTGATCGACGATTGACTGGATATAGGAAAATAATTCCGGCACACGTTGTACCTCATCGATGATTAATCCATTGGGAAAATTACTTAAAAATCCTCGTGGATCCGACTGTGCATATAACCTGTTATCAGGTTCTTCCAGAGAAACATAGGCATAATCTGAAAAAACATACCGAACCAGTGTGGTTTTACCGGATTGTCTGGGCCCCGTTAGTGAAACTACTGGAAATTTCGAGGCCAGTTCCCGAAGTTTATGTTCAAGAGTTCGTAAAATCATGGATCAAAGATAAGTATAATTGTCCAAATTGCCAATCTGATCTTCAATTCGTCCAATCAATAATTGAAGGTCGAGACCGACATTTTTTGTCTTTTTCCACAACGCAGTACGGTGGTCTTAAAAGAAGTCGTTAAATTTGAGTTTCGTTAATCAACAAATATTCAGGATGATGATCCGTTTGCTTCTTTTGGTCATTGCAGGAATCATGGCATCGGCTGATCTATCGGCCCAATCAGGAAATCTGGGTGGTAAGATTGTCAATCAGGCAGACAGGGAGTCCATTCCATTCGGGACAATACGAATATTCAAGGATGTTAAACTGATGAGAACGACCACATCGGATATTGACGGCACCTACAAGGTCGAAAATATTTCTTGCGGAACATACACCCTTAAAGTCAATTGTGTCGGCTACGATTCCCTGATTATTGCCGATGTGCCTATCCATGCTAGCAGCAAGCTTACCATGAATCTTGAGGTTAAACGCAGAGAAGTTCCAATGGAAATAATTCCAATTCCAAATTTCATCCCAAAGAAAAAGGTTCCCGAATTCAGTCCGAACATCTCTCCGGACCTTAAGTTTATACCAAGAAAGGGGTTTTCGGTAATTGAACTCCGCCAGAAAAATTGATCCGATAATAAGGTTGGACGCGCCGGCTTAAATGATCAACATCTGCCGTTTCAAACCATAAAAAAGATCATCAGCCAGTAAAAACACTACGACAGTTTGGACGGATATCAGCTTTACCTATCCTAATTAAAGATGATAATCTCCAGCAGCTTCCGGTTGGTAAATAATTTCATCTATCCGGATTTTTGTAAGGCCGGCAGGAACAATCCATTCGATTTCATCCTTGACTTTATAACCAATCAGAGCGGTTGCGATCGGAGAAAATATCGAAATCCTGTTTTCCTTTATATTAGCCTGATCGGGATATACAATCTGGAACTGTACTTGCTTACTATTGTTTAAAAAACTCATCTTCACAATGGAGTTCATGGTAACAACATTGGAAGGTATTGCTTCAGGTTCAACAACTTTTGCCGATTCTAATTCCTGAACCAGTCGATCAGCCTCGACTTTGTTGATCGATTTAAAGAACCGGGCATCGCCGATGCACTTTTTAATTCGTGCAAAATCCAGTCTGTTTACAATTATCTCTTCCATGACTATTTTTTTAAATGAATCTTCAACGTTACAAGGTACTCAAATTTTTGAACATATATTTTAACCGTGTGGAATAAGCAAAAAAAGTTTCAGCCAGCGGCACTCCTCCTGACCAGTTAATAATTTTCATATTCCATTGATGAATAGCATATTAGTCATTCGAAGAAGGGTGTAACTTCCGCCGGCTATTGAACTTTCTTTTGCTTTTTCCACCTTCGGACCTAACACTGACATACGTCATGTTATCTGCTTAGTAATTCAGAGACCTTTAACCCGGAACAGGAAAATGAAGCTATCAGATCACATTCTCAAAATCGCAAAAATGAAAAAGTATTTTCTTGCAGCAACTTTTATCGGAATGACCATCATGATCATCTCCGGATGCAGTAAAAGCGACGAGGTCGCACTGAGGAAGGGTTATACCACACTCGACAGAACCCTGGTGCCCGATCCGGTGCCCGCCGTACCTACAGTTAAGGTCGATGATCCGGCCAATTATGCCAAATATGGCTATGGGAAATGGCATTTCGGACCCGGCCTGGCTTCCCAGAAAAGGCTTGATCTGATGCCTGCCTCATTCAATGAAGCCGGGACAACAAATGAAGCCAGCCTGCTGCGGTTCTTTACCATGACTGACATCCATCTGACCGACAAGGAATCGCCTGCCCAGGGCATCGTTTTTGCCCCCTTTGCAGGCCCGAATGCTATCTCGGTTTATTCGCCGCTGATGCTTTACACCACCCACTTTCTTGATGCGGCAGTGCAAACCATCAATGCAATTAATGACAAGGAACCCTTCGATCTAGGACTGTCGCTGGGGGATATGGCAAACTCCACCCAATACAACGAGCTGCGGTGGTTCATCGATATTATGGATGGAAAAACCATCAATCCATCATCGGGCAGCGTGAAAGACCCCGTCCCCGGACCCGGCAACGATTACCAGGACGAGTACAAGGCGACAGGACTAAACAGGTCGATCCCCTGGTATGCCGTAACCGGCAACCACGACCATTTCTGGATGGGATCAAAGGTGATTGATGATAAAATCAGAAACGTCCTGCTCGGAGGAGATATTCTCCGGTTGGGCATGATATTGAATGATCGCGATGCAATGAGTAAAAGCACCTACTCCGTGGGATTTCTCGACGGATCAACCCTCTATGGCACCATAACCGGCAGCGGGGTGGTAGCGGACATGGGTGTGATTCCCACCACCGCCCCTGATCCGCGCCGGCATACCCTTACCGTAACGGAGTTTATGGATGAATTCAGCAATACCACTTCACTGCCGAAGGGGCACGGCTATGACCAGTCCGTCACCTCCAACCGGTTCGGAAAATCCTACTCCTTTGAGCCCATGTCAGACCTGCCTATCAAGATCATCATGCTCGACGATACCCAGGCTGACTCTGATCCGATGGCGTCCGACTTGATCTACGGCCATGGCGAACTCAACAATGGCCGTTTCGAATGGCTGATGGAGCAGCTCAAAGCCGGTCAGGATGAGGGAAAACTGATGATCATCGCCACCCATGTTCCGATCGGTGTCGCTCAGGGTACCTCTATGGATTGGCTGCCTGTTGACGGTTGTTACACCAATGAACAGGATATGATCAGCAAACTCCGCGCCTTCCCGAACCTGATTCTCATGGTCGCCGGTCACAGGCATGTCAACAACATCACTGCCTTCCGGTCGACCGACCCGGCACATCCTGAAAACAGTTTCTGGCAGGTCGAAACAAAATCGTTGCGCGAATTCCCACAGCAGTTTCGTACATTCGACATTGTCCGCAACAGCGATAATTCAATCTCGATAATCGCCATCAACGTGGATCCGATCATGAAAGAAGGATCGCTGGCTGCCACGGGACGCACCTATGCCCTTGCATCTGCCCAGGTATACGGCCTGATCCCAATCCTTCTTCCGACAGGTTCCGAATCTTATAACGCCGAACTGTTAAAACCGTTGAGCCCGGAAATGCAGGCAAAAATCGCAAACCTCGGTAAGCCACTGAAAAAGTAAATCAGGACATAATCTGGAAAAAGCAGCGGGAAAGTTCAACGACCAGCGGAAGTTGCCTTCATTCTGAGATAATTTAACATACTAGTTATCAATGAATTATGTAAATTGTTAATGGGTCAAAAGGAGCGTCGCTGGCTGAAACTTATTCTGCTTTTTCCAACAAACACCTAAACCAGCATCTCACATGAATCTCAAACCTCGAAGCTTACGAAATTTTACAACCTGCAGTATGATCCTGGCTTTGCTGCTTGGGTTAACAAACATGGTCAGCGGTCAAATCGTATATTCGGCCCTGGCACCCGCTGCCACGTGGGAGGTGCCCGGGCTATTCTTTACGGGGCTGCAGGATACGCCCTTCCGGAATAATATCATCACCGGGCTCTTTTCCATGAACCGCCGGTTTGGGGCCAAATGGATCCTGGCAGAAGAACCCGGCACTGCCCATGAATTTGCCTGGTCAGCAATTTTTGCCCGCCATTTCTTTGAAAACATCATCCCACTCAGGCTGCCCGACCGGGATACCAAAAACGGGGGTGAACTGCGGAAGCTCCCGCCAGCGGGGTTTATCGGCATGCAAACTTCCGGTGAGATTAAACCCTATTCCGGTTCCGGCCCGATCACGCAAATCAGCTCCTGGTTCACCAATCAGGAGCTGGCCGGGGAATGGGCCAACATTCAAAAGAACCCTGTTATGAAAACGGCTTTGTTGCTTGTGGACATCCAGGATTTCTATTTTCCCGGCGAAGGACCAGGATTGGTGGGCGCCGCAGATGCCAGTCGCGCTGCCAGCGATATTCTGAAATTCTTCCGGGATAAACAGCGGTTGGTTGTTCATGTGAGGCACCAGGCCGATAAGGGGTTCGGGATCCATCCGGATGTTGAACCGCTGGCCAACGAGCAAGTGTTTACAAAACAGGAGGTTAATAGCTTCAAAGGCACCGGTTTGCTGGAATATCTGAGAAAAAACAAGGTTACGCGGCTGGTTATCATCGGTATGCAAACACACATGTGCCTGGAGGCGGCAGTGAGAGCCGCCAGTGATTTTGGCTTCGAATGCGTGGTCGTCCCGGAAGCCTGTGCCACACGTGACCTCATATATGACGGCGTTACCGTGAGTGCAGCTGAAGTACAGGCCAGCACGCTGGCAACCCTGAAAGGGGGCGGCTACGCCAGGCTGATTAGCCTGAAGGAGTTTCTTAAAAATCCGGACGAGTGATAAGCACTTGAAACAAGCCAGCCATCTCAGCAAAAAGGCATTCATGGTTGAGCCACGCCCCCTTGAAGTTTGGTTGGTCAATCAGGCCCATCAGATTTTAGCCACCACTGAATCCCTCAATGCACCTCCCTGAACGAAATAAGTGCCGATCCGGGTTTTTCGGTAATCACAACAGGTAAGCCCTTTCCCATCAGTTCCTTGCCTGAAACTGTTGTTTTGCCTTCGGCATCGAAGTTGATTATCTCATATCGGGCATCGGACTTCAGGTTTTTAAGGAAGAATGTTTTTGCCGTCTCCTGACAATCATCGCGCCGGAACACCTGCACCATACCATCGCCCTCTGCAGGTCGGCAGAACTGCCAGGCGATCCACTGATCGGGCTGAAGGCTGTATGGGGTCAGCGGGTAATAGTCGCCCAGCATGCAATCCGCCACTTTCCGCCATTGATCTGCCAGGCGCCGGTACTCGTCCCAGTTGATTCCGGGTTTCCTGACATCCACGCAAATACCGAAGCTCGGGCTCATGTGGCTCCTTACATAATAGGGCATGTGCCCGTCATTCTGATACACACCTTGCCCATAAAAAGGCAACCAGCTCGAAAGTCCGTATGTATGCCCCTGGTTTCCGATGGCTAACCCGATATCGCCATCAAAGGCCTGATAATCGCTGCGCAGGAGGGGTACCGCCCTTCGCATGGTTTCCAGGTCATTGCGCCTGCCTCCCGATGCACAGGCGTCGATCAGCATACCGGGATGCCTGTGCCTCAGTTGATCCCAGTATTTCAGGTAACCCTGGACGTAGAGATTCTCGGTCAAACCCTGCCGGTCGGCCGGATCATTTGCATTCCAGTAATTCAATGGATCGATGTTATAATCCTGGCGGTAAAGATCGATTCCCTGGCCGGTGATCAGTGAATCCACATGATTGGTCAGCCAGTTCGTTGCTTCGGTATTGCCCATGTTCAAAAGGGTACCGCCGAGCAACCATTCCGGGTGGTTAAGGGCCAGCCAACTTTGATTATCGCCCACGCGTTCAGGCTCCATCCATAAAATCAGCTTCATGCCGGCGGCATGGACATAATCGCTCACCGCCTTTATTCCGTTGGGGAACCGGGTTTTATCGGGTTCCCACGTACCGGTTCTTCCCCAATTTCCATCACAGGGATACCAGCCGGCATCCATCCACCAGTAATCAATCTTGATATTCTGTTTGGCCAGGCTATCGATGAACTGCTTTTCGCTGGCCTCGCTCACACAAAGCCCGGGGAAAAATCCGCCGCTGCAGTATATATACATCGGAACCGGCGGCTTTTTATCTGCCGTTCTCGGGAGATTGTGTTCAGTCATCCATCGCCGCCAGAGGTTTTGTGCACGATCCACATCGGTCCCTTTCCAGAAATCGAAAACCATCAGCGGGGTGCGTATTTCTTCACCCGGCTTCAACCAGAGGTTCGTCAGCTCCTGGCCCGCCATAATGCGCAAACCATCCCGGTCGTCCCGGATAAACGAACTGGCCCATTGACCGGGCCATCCAATGGCCAGGATCACTCCACCGCCGGGGATCTGCAGGTTATAATAGGGCCATCCGCCCGGACCATTGGTCGGTCGCCCTCCACTGGGCGAAAACCGGGTGGTAGTATTGGGCTCGAGTGGCTTCTGAAAAGGTTCGAAACTCTCGGCGACACTCCAGTCGCCCTTGTTGCCGTTCAGCACATACCCCCCATCACCATGTTGGTTGAATTGCACATCTAATCCCTGGATATCACTGATTATATGCGATTTGCCCGATCCGATGTTCCTGAAGAATACGGTCCATTCGATCACGGGATAATCTGAATATTCAACCGAAACGCAACGAACTTCCAGGCCTGTTTCCGGATCTGTCCAACAGCGGGTTGTTTGCGATCGGTATTGATCTTGCTGCACCGTTTCGGTTTTCACTGGCCAGTTCTTCAGCAGTGCAGAGGAGGGTTTGCCACCGTATTGAAACGAAAAGGGCAGTTTTGAATCCGGTTTAGCCAGATGCTCCGCCACCCATACCGACTTCATCTTCATTTCCCCGGAAGTGGCTCCGGTACCAGGATTTTTGATGCAGGATACTCCTGTCACCCCGACCAGCAAAATAGGGAGAAAGTAAAACCGGATCAGATAAAAGAATGCATTTTTCATAACTATATCCAAATTAGTAGTCGAAATTAAGAATTAACTTAAAAAATCTGATTAGCGGATATGATTGTCCGTAATCATGTACCCAAGCGGTACAATCTCAAGAAAAACAAGGAATTAAGAATGCAACCCGCGAAAGTGTCTACGATGGGAGCCGATCCCAACCGCTGGTCGAACTTGTACCCACCCCCTGCAGGGCTGTGATAATATGCCCGGTGTGCATTTTGTCACAGCCCCCATGGGTGGGTATAACTTCGGCTTTGACTTCAACCGGGAAAATCATTCCGCTAAATTGGATTGACTGGTCAATGTGCCATTATACCCGATCAGTGACCATCGACCAGTTACCTGACTATTC
>JBBQOG010000016.1:0-17559 GCA_038330665.1 Bacteroidales bacterium | reverse complement strand
TTTCTGCAGATTTTGAGGCCTTGGTATGGCCAGCCGGTGAAGGGTAAAATATATCCCTACCGCGACCAGAATCCGACGACCACCTTTTTTCCGACCCTTTGTGAAGCTGGGGCGGAATTACTCTCGGTACCTATCGACCAGCAGTTTTTTACCATAGAAGAAACAGGTGAAAAGCGGGTAAATCCATATTGGTTCCTGAAACAGGAATACCGTACCCGGCGCGATCAGGGTATCGATTATTATCATTCGGTATGTCATGGTGACCTGAATATGCAGAACATCCTGCTCGACCAGGAAATGAATGTGTACCTGATTGATTTTTCGGAAACCAAGCCCCGTTCGGTCGTATCGGATTTTGCCCGTTTGGAGGTGATCTTCATGTTGGAATACGCCCCTTTGGAAAACGCCGAAGATCTGAAAGCCATGATTGAATTCACCAATGCCTTTTATCGGAATCCCCGCCTCGACCAGATTCCCTCACAAACCTGGACCGGCAAATCCCCGGAAATTATGAATCGAAACCTGGCGCTCACCCGGAAGATGAGACAATATGCCAATGGGTGCGTTTCGGGTGAAACTACGGTGGTACCCTATTATCTGGCCTTGCTCGAATGGATCCTGCCCATTGTACTTTACGGGGGTGTTTCCATCCCGCATAAAAAGCTTTCCGCTTATGTGGCAGGATTGCTTTGCGAGCAAATCATGGGTGCCTAAAACGGAAGATCATCTCCCAGGTCCTCTGACGCCGGAGGGGGTTCAGTCGGCAACGGCGGGTAGGACTCTTCGGGAACGGAAGTCCCTTTGGATTCCTTCACCACTTTCCAGGCTTTGACATCCGTGTACCAGCGGCCGTTGAACTCGCGACTTTCAATATCGATTGAAACCTCAACAGATTCGCCTTCCTGCAGGGCATATTCATCAATCTTTTCGCCCCACACTACAAAACAGATCTTCTTCGGATACTGTTCAGTGGTTTGAAGGATATACTCCTGTTTTTTCCAGGCTCCTTTGGCTGAAGTCCCCGTAGCCAGTGGCAGAATCGAGACTATTTTTCCTTTGATTTCCATAATTCTTTATTTGCTCCAAAAGTAACAGAATTCCCTTTCTTCCGCATCACGCGTTTCGCATCACGCGTTTCGCATCACGCGTTTCGCGTTATAGTCGCTCCCAACCGGCTGCAACCAGACCATCGACCAGCCTCTACCAGGAGTGGCCATCTGCCCGCGATGAATTTCGCCTGCCGATCAACATCGTGCCACCGGCCAGGATCAGCGCCAATCCCAAATACATCACCAGGGTAGGGATGTTGGTCGGTATTTCAAGGTGGGTGGTGATTCCCAGTATCCGCGACAATCCACCAGGCAGCAACATCAGCTCATCATTGAGAACGGTCAGCACTTTTTCGAAACCAAAATAGGAGACGAGTCCGCCACTGATGACGAATATCAAACCTTGGATGAGCAGTACGGTGCCGGTTGTTTTAATCCGGCTCAGCGATAAGGCTTTGTGCAGGGTAACGACCCAGGTGTAGTAGGCCCGGAGTACAAATAAAACGAATATCTTCAGGAATGCCACACGAAACGGAGCCGAGGTCCAGAACCAGTACCAGAAGGCACCCGGGCCGCGCCACGAAGTGAATATCATCAGTATACACATGAATGCAACAGCCGGGGCCAGCAGGGAAACGACCTTGGCTACTTTATCGCAGTTGCCGGATTCCGATGCAAGAACTTGGTTCAATAATATATACATCACCGAGAGAACCATCAGGGAGATCACGAAAACCGGTGCCGCAAAAGAGGTGAATACCAGTAGCGCAAAAGTCAGGTACACAAAAGCGAGAAAAATGAGTGGAGCCGTGTCGGCCCGCGCACAAGTGGTAGCGCCGCTGCCCGAGGGGTTCACCACACCGAACCCGAGCATCGCGGCGGCCCGGCTTCCCGGAAAGTGCGGCAGCTTCGCCTGCAATCGTGGAATTCCCAGGATGAAAGCCATCAGTCCGATTAATGCCAGAATCCTGGCCAGCCAGGTTGCCAGAGTGGTGCGGCCTGAGATTTTCGCCGCCACATCGGCCTCCCGGAAATTATACGGCGGAAAATCGAGATTTCCGGTATAGGTTTCGGTGTGAGCTTTGGCGGCTTCCACGTATTGTGCACGCGCATCTTTCCAGAATTTTTTCTGATGTTTTCCTCCGGTATCGAGCCACTTATAATAACTGAGCATATATTTCCGGTACCAGGCCAGGGTCTCAAAAAGGTTTTGCTGATAGGTTACTGAGGCCAGCAAAGCATTGAACTGGGCGGCATTCAGCTGCACCCGATCCTTCACCGACTGCAGTTTTTTCAGCATGCGACCGGTTTCGAGAGCCGCCTGGTAACCCTCGTTGATAGCGGCATCCACGCTGTCCTTCGACACAATATAGAGGTTGCTGAATACCGAAGGGGATCCTCCTACGATGTCCCATTCAAAGATCCAGAGCATCGGCGGGGGTTCCAAACCGAGTGCACGGACATCATACCGGGCAAACGGACCGATATAGAGACCTTTTTGCGTGGTGGCATGCGATCCCATCATCACTTCGGTAAGGGTACTTTGTAACAGACTGTCGGTTCCGAAATATTCGCCGGCCCAATCAAAGGTGATCTTCCGGATATCTGAGGCAGGGTTATGCACCAACTGTCCCATGGCGTAAAGGTTCAGGTCGGTTACCGTATTAAATCCGTGGAACGGATACAAGGAAAGGGGACCGGCACGCAGGGGACCTCCTTCCTGCGTCCAGAGCCACACCCCGTTAAAATGGGGATTCTCCTTGGTAAATTTCAGAAGCGCCTTTTGATACAGGGGCCCCATGTAATTCGGGAAAGCATTGAACCCCTCAAATTCCCTTCGGAGCTGAAATTCGGCAATTCGTCTTTGGTTTCCCTCCATCAGGGTTTCATTAAAGGGAAGCCAGGAATAAAAATCGCCCCGCGAATATTTGGTGGATACAATCAGGTTGGGCGACTGGATACCTCCCAGCACGCGATCATAGGTTTCGGGGTTGGTATGCATGTCGCCGATTTGCCCTACACCCACGGACCAGGTTCGAAAAATGATTTTTTTATTGAATTTGGCAGCCACTTCCAGAAAGGCCGTCAGCATTTTTTTTAATCCCGCATCGGTTTTTACCGCCAGTTCGCTGTAATAGTCCCAGCCCGGCTTATTGTAAATGGATCCGGCTTCCCCGATCCGGAGCATAATCCCGCTTACTTCCGGCAGTCGGCTAAAAATTTCTGAACAGGCAGCTTTATAAACCTCCCAGAACTCATCCGATTGGGTATCGAGTTTTCCGTACCGGGCCATCAGGTACTTCTCCAGCGGCGGGGTCAGGGCCACCATATCGGTATATAGGTACACTTCCATTCCCCTGCCGGCAATTTTGCGGATCCATTTTCCGAACGCCTCCTGCAGGACCTTGTGCCGCAATTGGTATCCGTCAGAACCCTGATAAATCCGATCGCCCCCGGCAAAGTCATCGAAACTCACGAATTCCAGAAATCCGGGAAACACAATGCCGTTGACCTGATCCGCCTGCATCCTGTCGAGGTAAGTATCTAATTCCATACCGATGCGCGTATACGCCGCCGGGTTCAGATAGGGCGATTTCTCCAGGATCAGATCTTCGAACCGGTGCACATTATGCTCATAATTGTTCCCCCAGTTGGCTGTATCCGGCAAAATCCCTACGCCTCCCAGATCGGCGAGCCTCAGCGGCAGAGTCCGCAGAGCGGCTGTATCAGCCCTTGGGTTAACGTCAAGGGTTTCTGCAATACCCGGCTTGCTTTTATACCGGATCCCCAGGAATCCGTTGACCTGTACCGCAGCCAGATAGCCCAGGAACAGGGCCGCGAGGGTGAAAGCTATGGAAAGAAGCTTTTTATTCATTCATCAATAAATTAATCGTTCCAATTTAGGAGACGCATGATTATGCGTCTCTACAATTTAATGTTGATCACCTCGCTCCCGGCCAGGAGAAATGCTCCGGTCCCATACACCTCCCAGCTTACGGGCGAAAAATCCTTTTGCGGATCGGCACCGATCGGTTGTACCCAGCCCACAAAGCCTTCGGGGGTGATCAGGGAGTTCAACCCTGTCCAGGCACGTTGAACCACCGGCAAATAAACATTTTTTTCCAGTATGCCGTGATTGATTCCCCAGGCCAGGGCATAGCAATAAAATCCTGAGCCGCTGGCTTCCCCGCCCGGATAGGATTCCGGATCGAGGAGGCTCGCACGCCATAACCCGTCGGGTTGCTGCAGGGACGCGATCCTTTTGGCCATCTTTTTGAAAATATCGAGATAAAAAGGTCGTTCCGGATAATCCTCCGGCAATTCATTTAAGATCCGGGCCAATCCACCCATCACCCAGCCATTGCCGCGACTCCAAAAGATCTTTTTGCCATTGGCTTCACGGACCTCTTTTCCCCCGTATCCCCACACATAATTCAGGTCGCGGGCAAACAGGCTCTCCTCCGGGTTCCATAGCAGCTCGACCGTTTCGTGAAAAAGCCGGTCATTAAATTCCAGATATTTTTTATCGCCAAGGGTCATTCCCAGTTTGACCAACGTCGGTGGTGCCATGAACAAGGCATCGCACCACCACCAGCAAATCTTCCGGATTCCGCTCACCGGATAAGGGGTGATCATCATTTTGTTGATCGAATCAATCACCGGCCGGATCATCTTTTGGTTCTTTTCTTTGCGGTACAGGTTGATATAGGTCTGGCAAATGGCATAATCATCTGCATGATGCAAACGGCTGCCCGGTTTCCACTGGTTGGTTTCGCCCATGTCAAGGAGCGCCTGGTATAACTTTTTGGAGCGGGTGGTTTCATAAGTTGCCATCACTCCTGCATAAAAGGCACCGTTGGTCCAGTCGTCAGGTTCATGCTTTGGATGATCCAGCTGCCACAAGGCCGCGGTTAACATGGCCTTTTTTATAGATCGTTTCTGAAATACCGGATCTTTAACCTGTGCCCTACCCGCCGGTTGAATGGGCCGACTGAGTTTTTCCGCTTCACCGCTAATATAATTCTTTACGGAATCCGGATCATTCCATCGCGGATTTTCCAAGCCCCAGAGGGCAAAGAAATAGTGCACAGATGGTTTTCCGCTGGTGATTTTCTGGCTCATATAGCAGGTTTGCGAAACTACCTGGCTGAAGCTTTTTTCGGGTATGGTTCGGTATCCCAGTTGGTAAAAATCGGTATCAGGAGCTTTTCCTGTTTTTCCGACATCCTTGATAGGTGCAAGGACGGCCATGCCCAGGAAATCATTATTCAGAGATTGTTTTCCATGAGTAATGAGTGCACGAAAACCAGTATCAACATCAAAAACCGCTGGCTCTCCCTCCAGTTTGGTGGTGGTGATTCCTGTGGCGAGCTCTTTTTCGCCGGTGAATCCGGTGACGGTAACTTCCGATTGAAACCAGTATTTCCCTTTCCAGAGAGTGATCCTTTCGGTGGCCGCCAACGTTGCCCCTGCCACTTCCCAACCCTGGTATCGAAGTTCGAAAATGGCCCGCACCGGACCGTCCGTTATTTTTTTGTACTGATAACCCCGCGTTGATCCCAGCCGGATGAGGGAATCCCCTTCCAGCATGGCGAGTCCGCCGGCGCCCAGCGAACTGCCGCAGTGGAGGATATCCATCCCCCAGGGCGCCAGCACATGGTAGGTGCCAAATTCCGGGGTCCCGGCCTTTTGAAGGATCAGTTGCGGTTTCAGTTTTCCAAAAAGGTCCTTTTCATTTCGACAGTCGAAATACACCCGGAAGGCTATTTTATCATTTTCCCAGCCTACGCCTTCCGATTGATACTGAGCGGGAAATCCGGCTAGTCCAACAGGGGCTTCGGCTTCCCTGACTTCTGAAAAGCTACCGTCGCTGTTTTGCCGGGCCAGGAATACCTGCGTTTCTTTTTCAAAAACCGGCACCTTATTCGATGGTAACCAATTGACGTTAAGGATTATAATGGCATTTGGCCGGATGTCCACACAGCATGCCAGCTCATCCCACCTTCCATCGCCATCGAGGTCGTCGAGCTGATAGGGAATCGGCCGGTTATCAGCCGTCAGGATTGGAAGTTCATTCGATTTTCCGATTCCGAATTTCTTTTCAAGATCGGTCCGGTTGATCACCACCGGTTCATTCTGTCGGGTGGTGGGCAGGTTATTCTGTAAAACCAATCCGTTTTGGGCCTGGCTGTTTGTCAGGATCAGGAGCAATCCCACCATGAAACAGAAATGCCTAAACATCATTCTCTCCTTTAACATATCCGAAGTTTGCCAGGATACCACCATCAACATACAAAATATGTCCGTTCACAAAATTACTGGCGCCGGAGGCCAGAAAAAGGGCGGCATTGCCCACATCCTCCGGTTCGCCCCACCTGCCGGCCGGGGTACGCGTCATTACCAGATCATTGAAGGGATGCCCGTTTTCCCGGATGGATGCCGTTAAATCGGTGGCGATATATCCCGGACCGATCCCATTGATCTGGATATTATACCGGGCCCACTCGCAGCACATGTTGGCCGTCAGCAATTTCAATCCCCCCTTGGCGGCTGCGTAGGCCGAAACGGTATTGCGGCCGTACACACTCATCATAGAGCACATATTGATAATTTTTCCGCTCCTTTTGGCAATCATCCCGGGCGCTACGCGCTTGGATACAATCAGAGGTGCGATCAGGTCCGTATCTATAACGTCTTTAAAATCAGATATATTCATATCGAGGATTGGAACCCGCTTAATAATGGCGGCGTTATTCACCAGGATGTCCACCGGTACCACCTCCTTTTCGATGGTGGAAATCCCTGTATTGACGGCCTGCTCGTCGGTGACATCAAACAAAAGGGTAAACACGTCCAGACCCTCCGCGGTGAATGTCGCCCGGCAGGCATCCAGCTTGTTGGCCGACCGGCCGTTTACACAGACGCGGGCGCCGGCTTGTGCCAGTATTTTCGCGATAGCCAAGCCGATACCGTGGGTACCACCGGTGACCAGTGCCACCTTGCCTCTTAGGTCGAATAGTTCGGATATTGTTCCCATGGAATGATGACTTAATATTTAAAGGAGCTGGTCGGCTGCCGCCGGATCCATATCGGTATAGTCGAGGTTTTCCCCTGCCATGCCCCAGATAAAGCTGTAATTGGTAGTGCCGGCAGCGCTGTGAATACTCCAGGAAGGGGAGATCACGGCCTGTTCGTTTTTCATAAAGAGGTGACGGGTTTCATCGGGTCGGCCCATGAAATGACAGATCGTATGCCAGGCGGGTACCTCAAAATAGAAGTAGGTTTCCATCCGGCGCTCGTGTGTGTGGGCCGGCATGGTATTCCATACACTCCCGGTCTTGAGTTCGGTTAAACCCATCTGTAACTGGCAGGTGGGCAGCACTTCTTTTACAATCAGCTGGATGACCTGCCGCTCGTTGGCGGTTTTTTTACTGCCCAGGTGTAAAACTGTGGCGTCTTTCAACCGAACGCAACGGGCCGGATAGGTCTGGTGCGCAGGCGCCGAGTTCAGATAAAATCGTGCCGGACGCGCCGGGTCGGCCGATTCAAAAATCACCTGGCGGGTTTCGCGACCCAGGTAAAGGGCCTCCTTGTATTTTATTTCAAAGGTTTCCTTTTCGGTAATCACCCTCCCGGCATCGCCCACATTGATTATGCCCAGCTCACGGCGTTCCAGGAAATAATCGGATTTCAGCTGATCCACGGTTTCCAGGGTCAGCGGTCCGCTTACAGGTACGGCCCCACCCACCATGAACCGGTCGAAATGTGAATAAACAAAGTTAATTTGATCGGGTTCCATGACCTGCTCAACCAAAAATTCCTGACGGATTTTCCCGGTGTCATAGGTCTTAAAATCGCCGGGGTGAACGGCGTATCGTGTTATACAATTGGTAGCCATATTACAGAGATTTCAATTAGTTTTCATCAAAGAACCCCATACCATCGAGCAGTCCGATCAGCTTGACCGGATAATCGTCATTGGCCATTGGCCAGCGGAATCCGTTTTTAAAGAGGAGCGTGGTGGTATAATCATTATTTTCCGGAATTTCCACAAAATGATCTCCTACCTGGTAATGAAGGAGCCCCGAAAGGTATTCACTTTTCCTTGGGTCTTTCATGAGTTTCTGAAACTGGTTATTAAACTCCTGGTCCGAAACCAGCGAAATCGGGAATCCGTATTCCTGCATCCCAAAGATCACGGTGGCCATGTTCAGGTGGTAATTGTTGTACGGATGAAGCAGGGCAATCTCTCTCGGTGCCCGGGATAGCGAAACCACTGCACCGGCTACACAGTCGATCGGCGAAATTTCGAGCGGTGAAACCAGCTGGCTGAGCGGGAACATCTTCATTACTTTATAGGATTTCAGCGTGTTTACGAATGCATTACTCCGGAAATTGATCTGGAATTCTCCGTCAGACTGGCGTCCCATGAGATTGCCCACACGCATCACCTTCGCGTCGAGCCCCTCGCTGACTGCCTGCAAAACAAGCCTTTCTGACTTGAATTTACTCGATACGTATTTGTTGTTGATTTTCTGTCCGAAATAGAGTTTCGATTCGTCAAGCACCATTCCGGGTGTCAGTTGATCGCGCTCGATGATACCACTGGAGCTTCGGGTTGAAATATGGATCAGGCGTGCCCCTTCTTTTTTGCAGAAGTCTATCAGATGAGCCACTCCATCGATATTGATCCGGTTCAGTTCATCGCCCACCGCAAAATGCTTGACACTGGCGGCACAGTTGATGACGGTATTAATGCCTTTTCCCATAAGTGATTCCATCAAATGAGTATCCGTCATGTCCCCGTTGATCGCAAACAGGCGGGTACCGAAGAGCTCATCGAAGCTGTCGGAGAAATAGAATGCCAATTGGGATTTCAACCGGTTTTCCGACGAAACGGTTCCCTTTGAACGCACCAGGCAATAAATTTTTCCGGTTTCGGTCCGGATCAGCTCTCTAAAGACATGTATGCCAAGATATCCGGTGGCGCCGGTCAGCAAAATATCTCCCAATTCGGATTCGTGATAGTTATTCCAAAGGTCCCGTTTGCTGTTTTCCAGGACCTTGTCGATAGCCGTGTAATCGTAATCCGACAGGTATTCGACCAGATCCTCGTCCCCATTTTCCCCACCGGCCCCCAGTTGACTCAGGAACCCGGCAACCGCCTGCGGGCTTTTTAGCTTGAACAGATCGCCGTAAGTGATCTTATAACCGAGGTTCATGATCTGGATCACTGCTTTTATGGCTGTGATCGAGTTGCCACCGATCTCGAAGAAATTATCCAGAATCCCCACTTTTTCTGTTTTCAGGATGGTGGAATAAATCCGGCAGATGTTCTCCTCCATCTCATTGGATGCGGCCATAAAATCCGAAGTACGCGTGAGCTCGGGTACCGGCAGGGCTTTGCGGTTTACCTTGCCGTTGTTGGTCAGGGGAAATTTTTCCATTTGCATCAGCACGGCCGGAATCATGAAACTGGTCAGGCTGGTTTTCAGGTGCCGGTATAAAACCTCGGTATCGATTCGGGTTTTGGCGATGAAATAGCCACAAAGTTGCTGAACGCCGCCGATCTCCTTTACGTCGACTACTGCGGATGAAATCCCTTCGAAGCCCGACATCACGTGTTCGATTTCGCCCAGCTCGATCCTCAGCCCACGGAGTTTCACCTGGTTGTCGAGCCGGCTGAGGTATTCAATTTCGCCGGCTTCATTATACCGGGCCAGGTCGCCGGTCCGGTAAAGCTTCTGTCCCTTCCACTCCACAAATTTTTCTCGGGTCAGGTCGTCGCGGTTCAGATAGCCGCGCCCGACGGCCTCGCCGCCAATGCACAACTCACCGGCTACTCCCAGGGGCAGCAGCTGGCGGTTTTTGTCCATGATGAAGTTCCTCACATTGGCCACACTTTTCCCGATCACGCTGCTGTCATAGTCACGGGTGATATCGCAAAAGGTCGAGCAGATAGTGCACTCGGTAGGACCATAGAGGTTGAAGAACCGGTAACGCGGTTTTTTTGTGGCGATCAGGCGCTCACCGCCAATAGTGAGCAAACGGAGTGATTTATTGTTGATGTCTTCTGCAAATTGCCGTCCCACCTGGGTGGTCATGAATGCGAGCGTCAGCTGGTTTTCTTCCATGTACTCATTCATGCGCAGCAGATCCATTCTCATCCTTGAGGGAAGAATATACACAGAGGCTCCGCTGAAGAGTTGCGGATAGATATCGATCATGTGCGCATCAAAGGCAAAGTTGGCGTATGCCACACTGCGGTCATCCGGCGTAATATCGATTTCGCGCATGTACCAGTGGCAAAAATTCACCAGGTTCCGGTGCTCCAGCATGCAGCCTTTCGGGGTTCCGGTGGAACCAGAGGTGTAAAGCAGGATGAACATGTCCTCGGGAGAGATCTTCGGCAGGTCAATGTTATCAGTGGTTTCCAGTGAGGGTATCTCCTCGCTGTTCAGCACAAACCCCGCAAATTCAGGAAGGAAATCCTTTACACGGGTTCCTTCGGAAAGAATATGCTCCACCCCGGCATCTTTGACCATAAATGCCAGACGGTCGGCCGGCATGGAAAAATCAAGCGGCATGTAGGCGCCACCGGCTTTCAGGATTGCGAGCGGATAAACGACCATCAATTCACTCCGGTCGATCATCACCCCGACCACCTTTTCGCGTTGAATTCCGACGGAATGCAGCTTCCGGGCAATCCGGCCGGTGAGCTCGTCGAGCTCCCGGTAGGTGAGCCGGCGGTCTTCATAAACTACGGCTACGCGGTCCGGGGTTTTCTGTACCTGCTCATGGAAGAGGTTGGTGAGGGTTTGTGTCTGGTTGATGGGAAGCATTGCACCGGAAGATATCCGGAGAATTTCAGACTCCTGTTCACCGGTGAGCAGGCTGATTTCAGCCACCGGGGTGCCGGCCTTTCCGGCGACCACCTGCGACAGGGCCGAAAAGGTTTCGGTGAACCTGCGCATATCACTTTCCTGGTAAAGGGCCTCATCAAATTCCAGGTTTAGGGTATAGCCTCCCTGGTCGGGAAAGATCATGGCACTGACTGGAAATTTCACCGTATTGAGATTCAGGAAATTAACTTTGGCACATTCGTCTCCGAGATAGAGTTCGGTGTCGATTCCACCCTGATAGACAAAGTTGATCTGCGGAGCCACACCATATTTCTCCACCATTTTGGTGAAGGGGTACAAATCATTTTCCATGGTGTCGAACGACTGGTCCTGGATGGCTTTGGCCAGCTCCAGCACCGTGCGGTTTTTGAGATCGGCCACCACCGGCAGGGTTTTGATGAACATGCCCATCAGCTCCGAAAGCTTATTGTCGGCACGGCCGCTCGAAGCGGTGGTGAGGACTACCTTCTCTTCGCGGGTATACCGGCTCAGGAGCATGCAATAAACCGTAAGAAAATAATTGCTTTCGGTGATACCATGATGCCTGCAGAATTCTACAATTTTTCCCGAGGGGATGAACACTTTAACCTCTTTTGAGGTTCCGGCACTCTGGATGGAGGAGAGACTTGGGAATGCCGTCATCGAAACTGTTCCGATCAGCCGGTCGAAATAGGCTTCCGCTTCTGCATACCCGGATCCTTTTGAAAGAACTTCTTCTTCCAGCGCCTTATCGAATGCGGTGAAAGTCTCCGGTACGAGGCTTTTGCCTTCGAATGCTGCTCTTAGATCGTTCACCAGGACGGTCAGCGAGGTGCCGTCGAATATGATGTGATGTATATCAAACAGTAAATAGGTAAAGGATTCGGTTTGATGAATATCGAAACGGTAGAGCGTATCGCCGAACAGGTTGAATGGCCTGACGAAAGAGTTGAGAACCGATTCCATCCGGGCCTCGGTGGTCCGGCTGGTGAGAATCTCTACGGGCAGCTCGTCGCGGCGAAGTTGCACCACTTCCTCATCCTGTATGGCCAGGGTGGTTTTCAGGTAAGGATGTGCTTCGACCACTGCGAGGACTGCTTCCTTGAGCCTTTTAACATTCACTCCGGATGAGAATCGCAGGGAAGCGGCAATGTTATATTGAAGGGCTTCGCGGTTCTTTTCCCAATCATAATAGAGCCCCTTCTGATTTTCGGTAAGGGGATAGAAAGCTCTTTTGGTCTGGTCCACTGCACCGACGGTCGGGCTGTTGACCGTTTGTATTGCTTCTATTTCCGCCAGCCTGCGTATGGTTTTTAGTTTGAGTATGTCTTTGGTCATCACGCTGATTCCCAGTCTGTTCTGAATGGTTACAGAAAGCTTGATAGCCAGGATGGAGGTGAGGCCCAGGGAGAAAAGGTTGGTATCAATACCGAAATCATCGGTTTTGAGCAATTCCGAGATAATTACGAATAGGTTCTGCTGAGCCTCGGTTTGTGGAGCGACAATTGCTTCCAGTTGCATTTGGGGAACGGGCAGAATTTTGCGGTTCACCTTGCCGTTGTTGGTCAGCGGAAATTTCTCCATCTGAATAAAGGCGGTGGGAACCATGAACTCCGACAGACTCTGACGCAGGTGATTCCGAAGCATTTCCAGATCGACCGGGTCCTTCGCGGTAAAATATCCGCACAGATGCTGGACCCCGCCGATCTCCTTCACATCGGTCACTGCTGCTGAGATCCCATCGAAGCCCGACATCACATTCTCGATTTCTCCAAGCTCGATCCGGAGCCCGCGCAGTTTCACCTGGTTATCCAGTCGGCTGAGATACTCGATTTCACCGGCTTTATTGTATCGTGCAAGGTCGCCCGACCGGTAAAGTTTTTTTCCTCTCCATGGCATGAACTTAACGGCATTGAGGTCTTCACGTCCCAGGTATCCTCTACCGACTCCTTCCCCGCCGATACACAATTCACCTGGCACCCCGACCGGCAGCAACTGAAGATCGCCATCCATGATAAAGTTCTGCACATTCGCCATCGAGTGCCCGATGACGGAGCTATCGTAATCGTGGTCGATCGAATAAAAGGTGGAAAACAAGGTGCATTCCGTTGGGCCATAAACATTGTAAAACCGGTACGGTGGTTTCCGTGTCGGGATCAGTCGCTCCCCACCCACCGAAAGCAGGCGGAGTGAATGGTTGTTCATGTCCTCAGCAAATTGCCGGCCGATCTGGGTGGTCATAAACCCGATAGTGAGCTGGTTTTCTTCCATATACCGGTTCATTCCCACCAGGTCCATACGCATGGCCGATGGCAGGATGTAAACGGATGCACCGACCGAAAGCATCGGGAAGATATCGATCATATGGGCATCAAAGGCAAAATTGGCATAAGCCACAGCGCGGTCTTCCGGGGTGACATCAAAATCCTTGACATACCAACGGCAGAAGTTTACCATGTTCCGGTGTTCAAGCATGCAGCCCTTGGGAGTTCCCGTAGAACCCGAAGTGTACAGTAACACATAGAAATCCTCCGGAGCGGGGCTGGGCAAATGACCTTCCCCCGTCAGGCTGTTAAAATCCAGCTGATCATAATTGATGACTTCCCCGTCAAAATCAGGCAGGATATCCTTTACACGGGTGCCTTCGGAGAGAATATGCTTTGCACCCGCATCCTTCACCATGAAACTCAGCCGGTCGGCGGGCATGGAATAGTCGAGCGGCATGTAGGCGGCACCCGCTTTCATGACGGCCAGCGGATAAACTGCCATATATTCACTTCGGTCGATCATCACACCCACCACCTGGCCCCGTTGCACGCCTGACGCGTGCAGCACTTTTGCGATCCGCTCGCTGGCTTCGTCCAGCTCCCGGTAGGTTAGCTTGCGCTTCTCAAATACCACGGCAGTGCGGTCGGGACTCTTGCCGACCTGTTCACGGAAAAGGTCGGTTAGCGTCAGTGACCGGTCGTGTTCAAGCTGCTCTCCGGAGGAGATCGCGATCACCTTAGCCTCCTGTTCCGGCGACAAAATAGAAATATCCCCGCAGTCTGCGTTTTCATTGGCCATGATATTCAGCACCGTATTCTTGATGGCCAGAGCCAGGGTTTGCATGTATTCCTGATCGTACAGGTTATCGTTGTATTCGCAGCGGATCTCGTACTCGTCATGCTCCTCAAACACATAAATATTCAGGCTGTCGGAGGTAAGTCCGGTATGCAGATAGCTGCTTCTGACCTCTGAGCCTTCCATGGTGAAATATTCGTAAAATCCTTTCTGGAAGGCATACATGATCTCTTTTGAGGTATGGAACTTATCAACCATATCGGTAAAGGGAAAGGCGGTTTTTTTCCATAAGCCGCTAAGGTCGGCCCTGATATCGGCCAGATAATCACTCACGTGCTGGTCCTTTTGCATTTTTATTACCACAGGCAAGGTTTTCACGAACATGCCCACATCGCGGAGCAGACGCTCGTCGAGCCTGCCGTTATGAACCGTGCAGAAAGCAACCTGTTTTTCCCGGGTATACCGGCTCAGGACGATTCCCAGGGCGCCGGCAAAAAGATTGTTGGGGGATATACCCAACCGTCGGCAGAAACTGTTCACTTCATCGGTTGTTACGAATTCGCTGGTGCGTTGCTGGTAGCCAGGTTCCGGTTCCTTGTTGCTGAGTGAGGGTAAACGGGTCATGGTTACCTCTTTGAGCCTTTTCGCGAAGAAGGTTTCCGCCTCCAGGTATTCGGCATTACCCACCTGACTGGATTCTAAAAGTGCAAAATCAGCCAGCGTAAAAGTTTCTTTATCAATATTTTCGCCTGCATAAGCTTTGGCCAGGTCTTGATTAAAGAGGGTCAGCGAAGTGCCGTCGAAGATGATATGATGAAAATCGGAGAGTGCATATAATTTTTCTCCGACCTGGAGGATTTCAATCCGGAACAGGGGCTCCCGGGCGAGATCAAAAGGGCGGATAAATTCTGAAATTCGGGTTTTTAAAACGGATTCACTTACCTTTTTCAAAGGAATTTCGACCGGATCATGCTCCTGAAAATACTGAAAAACAGTCTCCCCTTCGATTCTGATTCGCGACTTGAGTATCGGGTGGGCCTCAACCACCCGGATATAGGCTTCGCGTAACTTTTCGGCCACAATTTGTTCCGGAAATTCGCATAAAAACGAGGCGTTGTACTGCAACAAGGATTTATCTTTCACCCATTCAAAATAGATGCCGGTCTGGGTGCTGGACAAAGGATAAAGGGTTAAGGCCATAATATATTGTTTTTCAGTGTATTACTTGCAGATCGAAAGAATAATGCGCTCTTTTTCGAAACTGAGCGTATGCGTTTGAAAACCGAGGTCCGGTATTCCGGTCGGAGCCAGGCACCCGATCTCACGTGGGTCCTTCGAGAGTCCTGAACCCATCCATTTCAGGACGCTCTCTTTGCGGGTCCAGAGTTCGGTAAGACGATTCCCTTTAATCGACCTATCCCCGGGCAGGTTTACCCAGGTATATTCCTCCGGATTACAAACCGCCCGCGCCAGGTCATCGTCATATTCCAATACATCTTCGATATCCACGCCGGCCTCCTCTTCGCCAAGCACGCATGCGATGGCAGAATGGCAATGGGCCAGGTTAAAGTGGAGGCCGGGATAATTTTTCAAAAAAGGTTTTCCGTTTGCCTGGTAGCCGAATTCAGGCAACTCCCGGAAATGGTTTTCATTTTTCAGGGCATAAATCAGCAGCAGGTATGCCACCGCACAAAGCTTCCGGTCGGCGGAATAGCGGAAACTCATCATCTGATTCAACCGCCAACCGGGTAGAAAGGATTGGCAGGTTTCAACAATGTCGTCAGATAAATGATCAATTTCGCGAAATAGGTAAAGCATGATAGCTGGTTCGGATCATTCCTTCTTGCTGTCGCGCATCGGATTGCTGCCCTGACGCCAGTCTTCCTTCGATTTATAGATCTGGAAGCGCGTGGGCTCCTGTTTCGGTGGCCAGTAATTGTTATTGCGGTCGGTGTCGGCGGTTTCCAGAAACGGATCCACTTCAAATTCCACTACCTCTTTTTCAGTAATGATGAGTTTGGTGATTTCCTCGGTATTCCGCTGCCAGATTTGCGCCGGAATCCGTTCAACCTTCGAGGTGCCATCGGCAAAGGTCATTTTCAAAATGACCGGCATCACTAGTCCGCCAGCATTCTTAAAGGTCAGCTCATAGTAATGATAGCCTTTATTGATGATGGCCTTCTCCTCCGGGGTGAGTGCCTCCATCAGAAGGTCATAACTCTTCCGGTCTTGATCGCTCACCTGATAGGCGTCATAGGTATTGTAGAAATCTTCCAGCCGCTTGTCTTTTTCGGTAGCCGACAGGAATCCTTTTTCCTTCATACGGGTAAAGTAAACCTCCTCGGGCTGGCTCTCCATGGCTTTCTTGTCTTCGGCAGTGGTCACCACCGGATCGCTGCTCCGGGCCACGAAATGTTTCACTTCGCTCAGATCAATATCGACATGATCGGTGGAATAGAACCATCCCCGCCAGAACCAGTCGAGGTCAACTGCGGAGGCATCCTCCATGGTCCTGAAAAAATCTTCCGGGGTCGGGTGTTTGAACATCCAGCGCTGGGCATATTGTTTAAACGCGAACTCAAAGAGCTCAGGCCCCATAACTGTTTCACGCAGAATGTTCAGGGCGGATGCGGGCTTTGAATAGGCATTGGACCCAAAATTCTTCAACGATTCAGAATTGGTCATGATCGGGACCATCGACGATTTGGCGCCCGACATGTAATACACGATGTTCTTCGGATCGCCGTTATATCCGGGCCAGTTGGCATCCCATTCCCTTTCGGCGATCCCCTCGAGAAAAGAGTTCAGGCCTTCGTCCATCCAGGTCCACTGACGCTCATCGGAGTTCACGATCATGGGGAAATAGTTGTGCCCCACCTCATGGATTATCACGCCAAGCATGCCGAATTTGGTTCCTTCCGAATAGGTTCCATCGGAATCGGGCCGGCCACCGTTGAAGCAAATCATCGGATATTCCATTCCGATATTATTGGTATGCACTGAAATCGCAGTGGGATAGGGGAACGGGAAAGTGTATTTCGAATAGGTTCTCAGGGTATGGGCCACTACCCGCGTGGAATACTTTTCCCACAGGGGGTTGCCCTCTTTTGGATAGTAGGACATGGCCATCGTGGTATGGTCACCAAATTTCACGCCCATGGCGTCCCAAATGAACTTACGTGAGGACACGAAGGCAAAATCCCTCACATTCTCAGCCTTATAGGTCCAGGTTTTGGTCTCTTTTACTTTGGTTTTCTCTTTTTCGCGGGCTTCCTGTTCGGTTACGATGATCACCGGATCAGTGGCGGTTTTCGCTTTTTCGAAAAGGTCGCGCTGCTCCTGCGTCAGAACCACTTTGGCATTCTGAAGTACCCCGGTGGCTCCCACCACATGGTCGGCGGGAACGGTCAGGTTAACCAGGAAATTTCCGAACACCAGGGTGAATTCACCGCTTCCCAGGAATTGCTTGTTCTGCCAGCCGATGGCATCACTGTATACCGCCATGCGGGGATAGAACTGCGCGATGGTGTACAGGTAGTTGTCGTCTTCCGAAAAATATTCCATCC
>JBBQOG010000015.1:0-18403 GCA_038330665.1 Bacteroidales bacterium | reverse complement strand
CCTCGGGGGGGGATCTCGCCCGCTGGGGGGCTGTCCGTAAAAAGGACGTCTATTTCTCTATGGATAAGTTTGATAAAGGAGCCAAAGTGCTCCTCGACTGGCTTCATAAGAACCCGGCCGATTTCGAAGTCAGGGGCATCCTGGCCGAGGCATTTGCCGCAAAGGGACTCGACAAGGAAGCATCTGAACAATTTAAAATACTGAAAGATCAAAATCCGGATAATCCGGCGGTGAGCTTTTCATTGGCCCAGTTTTATTTTAAAACCGGCAAAAAAGACGAGGCCCTTGCTGAATTTCTGGAGGGATTCCGATCGCCCGATGTGAACCCTGCTATCAAGCTCGATATTGTAAAATCCTATATCCAGTCGCAGGAGCAGCAGAGCAAACTGGATCCTCAGGTGGTGCAACTGATCGAGGTGCTGTATCAGGTGGATAAGGGAACGCCGGAAGTGGACGGGCTGTACGCCAATTACCTGTATTCCGAGGAGCGGCTTTCAGAGGCTGAACCCCTTTACCGCGCACTTACCTCTACCGATCCGGGAAATTACATGGTTTGGCAGAACCTGCTGTTTATCCTGAACGAAAAGCGACAATTTGATGACATCCTCAAGGTGAGCGACAGCGCCCTGGTATATTTTCCCGGGCAAGGTCTCTTTTATCTGTTCAAAGGAATGGCAGCGACCGAGAAAAAGGATTATCCGCTGGCGATCGCAACACTCAACAAGGGATTGGGAATACCCCAGCAAAATGCAGAAATCGTAAAACAATTTTATCTTTCCCTGGCGGAAGCCCAGTACCGAAACGGAAATACCACGGATGCCTACGCCAATTTCGACCAGATGCTGGTGCTGGAACCGGATAACGTGTTGGTACTGAATAATTATAGTTATTATCTTTCGCTGGATGGAAAAAATCTGGATAAGGCTTTGGAAATGATTGCAAAATGCGTGAGTAAGGAACCGGAAAATCCTACTTACCTGGATACCTACGCCTGGGTATTGTATCAGAGGAAAGAATATGCAAAGGCTTTGGAACCGATGCTGAAAACCATTCAGTTATCGCCGGATCCAAGCGGTGAAGTACTTGAGCATTATGGAGATATTCTTTTCCGTAACGGAAAGATTGAGGAGGCAAAAAAGGCCTGGCTGTCGGCAAAGGGCAAGGAGGGCTCTTCCGATAAGCTGGATGTTAAAATAAATGAGGGGTTGAATTGAAAATGGGAAAGAGATTTAAATTTTCGGGTTTTATTTTGCTAATGGGAATCATCGTGATCTCATTCAACGGATGTAATCTGGTTAAAAGAACGGTGGGAGTGAGGAAATCTATGAAAGATGGAGAAAATATAGTGACCCGGGTGGTGAATTCCCAGGAAGACTGGAAATTCATGGAAATCCGGTTGACCGGAAAAGCCGATGAGGATGGAAATAAAATTGGTTTTATGGGCACGGTGAAAATGGAACGCGACAAACAGATCTATGTGCTGTTGCGCTCAAACCTCGGTATTGAAGTGGCCCGGGTTTATGCCACCCGCGACAGTGTCTGGATGATTTCGCGTATCCTGGGCATCACGGAGAAGGGCGACTGGAAACTGATCGCCGGCAAGGTGGGGTATCCGGTCGATTTTTATGCCATGCAGGGAATTCTGGTGCAGGGATTATTCACCTCCGCGGGCGACCAGGTAAAGGACCTGGTGGAAAACCTGGTAGTGAAAAGTAATAAGGAAGACTTGCGTTTGGTATCGAATGCAAATATGGAGCTGGAAGGGAAAGGCATTAAATACTTTAATGAATTTGTGCTGAGCAGGGAAACGTTCATGATCCAGGATTCTAAAATACGGGATATCAAAGGTCAGTGGATCGCGGATGTGAAATACATGTACAGTCCGCAAAATGTCATCAAAAAGATCGAACTTAAAGGAATTGATTCCGAAAGAAATTTCGCGGTGGATGTGAATGTGATCAAAAGAGAAATTAAAGATAATCTGGAAATTAACTTCGATAAATTTTGAAGTATCAGGGATTCATTGCCGGAATTTTAGTAGCCTTCTGCCTATCGCTGAACAGCTACGGTCAGGATATCAATCAGCTTCGCTCCCAACGGGAGAAGAGCCTGGAGGAGATTGCCCGTACCGAAGAGCTTTTAAAGCAAACACAGGCAAGCCGGCAGAGTCAGCTCCAGAATCTGAAACTGACCAACAGGAAGATCACCGTCAGGAACAAGGTCATTCAGGGCATCAGCAATGAAATGACCCTGCTCGACCGGCAAATCAGGAGAAATGAAGCCTCCATTGATACGCTGGATACAGAAATTCAGATGCTCAAGAAGGACTATGGCAACGTGATTTTTAAAACCTACCTGAACCGGAATGCCTATCACCGGTCGCAGTATATTTTTGCTTCGGAGGATTTCAGCCAGGCATTTAAACGACTGAAATATATGCAGCAATACACCAGGTTTCGAAAGGACCAGGCGGAAAAAATCGAGGCAAAGACCTACGAGCTGAAGGTGGTCAATCAGAAACAGGAGCAGGCCAAAAACGACCGGAGCAACCTGCTGGACGATGAAACCCGTGAAATGGCGAGGCTGAGCAGCGATAAAAAGGACCAGGAGGGTTATGTGAATGATTTGAAAAAGAGGGAAAAACAGGTAAAGCAAGACCTGGATGACCAGAAAGCTACCTTCAAGAAATTGGAGCGCGAAATCTCGAAGCTGATTGCAGCCGCCACAGGTTCCGAAATGAGCAGTTCCGGTATGCGTATGACTCCGGAGGAAAAGATCATATCCAATGAGTTCAGCCAGAATATGGGACGATTGCCCTGGCCGGTGTCACGCGGGGTAATCTCCATGGGCCACGGCAAGCAGAATGCTCCGGGCCTGAGGAATGTGATGATCGATAATCTCGGGATCAGCATCATCACAGAGACCGATGCCGTGGTCCAGTCGGTGTTTGCCGGCAAGGTTTCATCCATCGTCACGCTGGCGGGTGGCAACCTGGCCGTGCTGATCAAACACGGTGAATTTATATCGGTGTATGTGAATATCACGGGCCTGAAAGTTAAGGTGGGAGATATGGTCAAAATCAAACAGGAAATTGGCAGGGCCACTTATGCGGGAAGGGACGGCAACCCGGAGTTCAATTTCCAGATCTGGAAAGGTACCGTGAACCAGGACCCTGAAAAATGGCTGGCAAAATGATCAAGAACCCAGGATTTTCGGATGAAGAAATTGTTGAACACAAGCTTCGCCATTTCATCAAAAAATATTACCGGGTAAAAATACTCCAGGGACTGACCATTACGGTAGGGTCGGCATTGGCCATTTTTTTCGGGCTGGTTATACTGGGCAACATATTTCCCCAAACACGCTCAATCCGGAACGTGGTTTTAATTCTTTTCATGCTGGTTTTCGCCGGGGTGGCGGGTTATTATATTTTCAAACCCCTTCTCCAGCTGCTAGGATGGATCAAAGGACTGAATTTTAAGGACGCCAGCCAGATCATCCGGCAGAAACACACCTCCATTCAGGACCGGATCATCAATGTGATCGAGCTCACCCGTGAAAAGTCGGGAAAAAATAACCAGCTGTATGACCATGCGATTTCCCAGAAAACGGTTAGCCTGGCCGGTTTTGACTTTGATGCCGCCATCTCTTTTAAGAAATTGGGTGTTTTTCTTGTCCGGCTGCTGGTGCTTGCGGTGATCGTAACTGCCATGTTTTTGATCCGGCCCGATTTTGTCAGGCAGGGCATCGGTCAGATCCTGCTCAGCAAACAGGAAGCGGCCATGTACGGAAATACGCAGTTTAAGATATTGAATGATTCCCTCGTCGTGGAGTCGGGGAAGGATTTTTTGCTGCGATTTTCGGTTTCATCGGATTTTCCAGTTGAAAAAGTGTCCATCCGTTACGGCTTCACCGACGAACCGGTACGGAACAATCAGGATGTTTACGAATATTTGTTTAAAGGGGTGAATTCCGCTGTGACCTTCCGTCTGGCAGCCGGAACCACAGAATCCGGGAATTACGAGCTTAAAACACTTAAAAAGCCTGAAATCAGCGGTATTCAGCTCAAGCTGATCCCGCCCGGATACACGGAGCTGGAAAGCACCGTAATCGAAGGCGACGGGAGTGCAGAGGTGCCGGCCGGTTCCACCATCATCTGGACCGTGAGGACCGTCAATACCGATGAACTTTCCTTTACCGATGAATCGGGTTCGAAAATCCTGAAGGGGGACGGAAGTAATTGGAAATATGAAAAAAATATTTCAAAAAATACAGATTATGCATTAATTTGCAGAAATTCAAACGGATTATTCACACAATATTTGTATAAATTATCGATTGTAAAAGATTTGTATCCTACGATTGATATATCGGAAAGCCGGGATAGTGTGGTATCTGATGATGTTTACATTCAGGGTGTTATACAGGATGATTATGGATTCAGCAGGCTGGAGATTATTGAAGACCGGTCGGGAACTGCAACCGTAAAAGAGATTAATATTAAATCATCCGGAATATTTGAACAATTTTATTACACCTTAAAACCTGATAGCACCAATACGGTTTACTATTTCAGGATATGGGACAACGACCGCATTACCGGTCCCAAATTTACCGACAGCCGGAAAATATCGCTGAGAACGGTTACTCGGGCTGAAGTCGAGAATCTGAATAACCAACTGGCTGATAGCATTAAAAGTTCCATGACCGATGGAATGGATGCCATCGACAAGATGGAAAAGAAGATCAGTGAATTCCGGATGGACCAGGTGCTAGGAGAATTAAAGCCTTGGGAAATACAAGAAAAGATGAAGGAATTAAATCAGCTAAAGGAAACGGTGGTTGATTTTTTAAATAATATATCGAAAACAAATAAGGAATTTACGGAAAATGAGGATTTCCTGAAAGTTGACGAGGAAATGGCAAAAAAAGCTAAGGAAATCCAGGATCTGATGGAAGGATTGATGGATGATGAAATGAGGGATTTGCTGAAACAGTTTGAGCAGTTGGCAAAAGAGTTTAATGAACAGGAGGCTGAGAATGCCACGGAAAAAATGCAGATGAACCTGGAGAAGCTGAAGGAACAGATGGAGATGAGCCTGGAATTGTTTAAGAAATATGACATGGAGAAAGACCTGATCCGGCAGGCTGAAAAGTTGAATCAGCTGGCAGACAGTCTGGAAAATATCAAATCTCCCCAGCCGGATACAGGGAATTTCCTGAAGGAGGAATTCAAGAAGTGGGAAGAAGAGTATGAAAAGAAGCTCAGTGAAAATCAGGAGCTTAAGAAGCCAATGAATCTTGATGAGATGAAGCAGGAACGGGATGAGGTTCGCAATTCGGCAGATGATATGGGTAAGACCTCGAGCGCTTCGCAGCGATCGGAGAAGCGGTCAAAAGCCGCGACAGGATTAAAAAATATGGCCAAAAAGATGCAGAAGATGTTGGGAATGGAAGGAGGAGAGGGAGAATTTGTGGACCTGGAGGATATCCGTCAAATACGAAATTCGCTTAATGATTTCAGTATCAAACAGGAGGATTTGAATAACCGGCTGGCCACGATTAATCTTGCAAATCCAACCTTTAGCGAGGTGATCAAGAGCCAGAAAGAATTGCAGGCGAAGTTTACGGGGGTTAGCGACAGCTTGAGAAGTATCGGCTACAAACAACCCATCATTACTAAAATGATCGGTGAAGAATTGTTCCACGTGGAAACATCAATGAAGAATCTTTTCGAGAGTTATACCGGAAG
This sequence comes from Bacteroidales bacterium, assembly GCA_038330665.1. GTDB lineage: Bacteria > Bacteroidota > Bacteroidia > Bacteroidales > UBA12481 > UBA12481. The sequence continues at coordinate 12,651 of JBBQOG010000015.1, read as the reverse complement.
CCGGGCGGATGTGGTACGGATTGAGCAGAATAAGATCATGACCGATGTAAACAGTATGGCGGTGAAGTTGGATGAACTGATCCGTTCGATGCAAAATGCAAAGGGGAAGGGGAAGGGCGACAAGGGTTTTACCGACCGAAAGAAACCGAAGGAAGGTGATGAATCCGGATCCGAAAAGATGGGGAAAACCAAGGCCCAGCAGGAGTCGATGAAGGAGCAGTTGAAAAGTGCGATACAGAAAATGAAGGCGGGAAATCAGGGTAAAAAGGAACGGGGTGAAATGGCTCGCATGCTGGGGGAACGTGAAATGATGCGAAAGGTTTTTGAAAAGATGCTGCAGCAAGGCGGACTGGGCAACGACGCACGGCAGAAGGCCAACGAGGCCCTTGAAATGATGAAAGATGTGGAGAAGGATATCATTTATGACCGGCTGAATGAGCAAACGCTGAACAAGGATAACATGATCCATACCAAATTGCTGGAAGCTGAAAATGCAGAAAAGGAACGAGAGAATGAAAACCGGAGGGAATCAAAGGAATTCAAGGGCAGTTTCGAACCCAACCGGAAGGAACTGGGTCCGACACCGGAGCAGAACAAAGCTTTGGAGCAGATGTTAAAGTACAATGAATTGAAACTGAAGAAATTTTATCAGGAGAAATATCAGAAGTATATTGAATCGACAAAAAAGTAAACATGGCGATACATTACCTGGAAGAGGATCGGAAAGAAAATAGCTTTAACCGGACAGAAACAAAAAAGTGGCTGCAGGAAGTGGTGCGGGTGGAAGGGAAAAAAACCGGGGTGGTGAATTACATTTTTTGTAGCGATGAGTTTTTGGTTGGCATCAATATGCAATTTTTGAAGAGGGATTATTACACCGACGTCATCTCGTTCGATTATTCAAAAAATGGGGTGGTGAGCGGCGATATCATGATCAGTGTGGAACGGGTAAGGGAAAATGCCGAAATAGTAGGTGTTTCCTATTTAGAAGAGCTGAAAAGAATAATGGTACATGGACTGTTGCATTTAATTGGTTATGAAGATTCTACCAAGGAATTGAAAGCCATTATGAGCAGCAGGGAGGATTTATACCTGGGGATCACCCGGGAATAAGCCGTATACGCGAAGGAAATCGACATATGTTGAAGGAATATGATGTGATTGTGGTAGGTGCCGGACATGCCGGTTGCGAAGCCGCATCCGCATCTGCCAATATGGGGTCAAAAACACTTTTGATCACAATGGACATGAACCGGATGGCATTCATGTCATGCAACCCGGCCATTGGCGGAATTGCCAAGGGGCAAATTGTTCGCGAGATGGATGCCCTCGGCGGATTGTGCGGTTTGGTGACAGATGCCTCGATGATCCAGTTCCGGATGCTGAATAAAAGCAAGGGGCCGGCTATGTGGAGTCCGAGGGCCCAGTGCGACCGCGTGGAGTTCAGTCTGGAATGGCGACGGCGTATGGAAGGCATCCTGAACCTTGACTTCTGGCAGGACACGGTAAAGGATCTGATTCTCAAGGAAGGACGGATCGCCGGCGTGGAAACTCGACTGGGGGTTCGCTTCCAATCGAAAAGTGTGGTGCTAACCAACGGTACTTTTCTGAATGGACTGATGCATGTGGGGCAGAACAAGCAAAAGGGCGGACGGGCATCAGAACCCGGCGTGTACGGACTTTCAGAAAAGATGAACGACCTGGGTTTCCGGACCGGCCGGATGAAAACCGGCACCCCGCCGCGCCTCGATGGCCGTACCATCGACTTTACAAAGCTCGGTGAGCAGCCGGGCGACGACTGGGTGGTGCCGTTCAGCTATCTGAACCCGGCACGGAAAGCCACCAATTCCCTTTCGTGCCACATCGCATGGACCTCACCGGAAGTGCACCGCATTCTGGAAACGGGGTTCGACGAATCGCCAATGTTCGACGGAACCATCACCGGGGTGGGGCCCCGGTATTGCCCAAGTATCGAATCAAAACTCCTGACCTTTGCGGAAAAGGAAAAACACCAGCTCTTCGTAGAGCCGGAAGGTCGAAACACTGTTGAGTATTACTTGAACGGATTTTCTTCCTCCCTGCCCTGGGAAGTGCAACTCGAAGCCCTTCGCAAAATCGAAGGTTTCGAAAAAGTCGAAATGTTCCGTCCGGGTTATGCCATTGAATATGACTTTTTTGATCCCACCCAGCTCAAGTCGACATTGGAAACAAAATTGGTTCCCGGGCTGTATTTTGCCGGACAAATAAATGGCACCACCGGGTATGAAGAGGCCGGTGCCCAGGGAATGATCGCCGGAATGAATGCACACCTGAAGGCCAGCGAAAGACCTGAATTCATATTGAACCGCGACCAGGCATACATCGGGGTTTTAATCGATGACCTCGTAACCAAGGGAGTGGATGAACCGTACAGGATGTTTACATCCAGGGCAGAATATCGTATACTCCTTCGACAGGATAATGCGGATGAACGTTTGACCGGGTTGAGCCATTCCATAGGACTGGCTACCGAGGAAAGGTTGCGGGCCCTCGACCACAAGATGGCAGGGGCCCGTTCACTGGTTTCATTTGTCGAATCCACTTCGGTGCTTCCCGACCAGGTAAATGCTCTCCTGGCGGAATTCGGGTCCTCACCAATTAAGCAAAAGGTAAAAATAAAAGACCTCATCGCCCGGCCGCAAATTACTATAAACGGGTTGGCCACACACCTCACTGAACTCGAAAACGTGATCCGTTCCTACACGGAATGGCAGGCCGAGATTATCGAAGGGGCCGAAATCCTGATTAAGTACAGCGGTTATATCGAACGGGAAAAAAATATTGCGGAGAAAATCAAAAGACTCGAATATCTTAAGTTGCCGGATTGGCTAAAGTATAATGAAATAATGGGTTTGACGATGGAAGCTCGACAAAAGCTTTCGGCCATCAAACCGGAGACCGTGGCACAGGCCAGTCGGATTCCAGGTGTGAGTCCTGCTGATATTAGTGTGCTTTTGGTATTGATGGGACGATGAGATGTTCCACGTGGAACATAAAGTTAAAATTTCCGTGGATGGATATAAGTAGGCATAATTTCAATACGTTACGCTATGGAACAAATACACATTAAAGGTTGGTTTGCTGACTTTGAGCAGGAAAACTTTTATTATGGGCAAATCACCATCCAAGCGGGTCGGGTGGCGCTTATCCGCGAAACCGGTGAGAAACGGCGAACCTGGAACGAAAGAGGAACACTCCATCCGTTGATTTTGCCGGGATTGGTGGATTCACATGTGCACATCGAGAGTTCTATGCTGATGCCCTCGCGATTTGCCCACCAGGCCGTACGCTTCGGAACGGTGGCCACCGTTTCGGACCCGCATGAAATTGCGAATGTGCTGGGATTGGAAGGAATCAGCCTGATGATCCGTGATGCGGAAAAAGCCTGTATCAAGATTCATTTTACCGCTCCTTCGTGTGTACCCGCCACCTCGCTTGAAACGGCAGGCGCCATTTTGAACGCCACGGATCTGGAACCGCTTTTTGCCAAAAGTGCCGTGGTGGCACTTGGTGAAATGATGAATTATCCGGGTGTGCTTTTCCAGGATTCTACGGTGCTGGGAAAAATTGCGCTGGCAAAAAAATATCACAAACCGGTCGACGGGCATGCACCCGGATTGACGGGGAAGGATCTCGACACCTATATCGGGGCCGGAATTTCGACCGATCATGAGTGTTTTACGCTGGCGGAAGCGGAGGAAAAAATTTCAAAAGGCATGAAAGTGCTGATCCGGGAGGGGAGTTCGGCTAGAAATTTTCAGGAATTATTCCCCCTGATCGATACCCATAACGAGTGGGTGATGCTCTGCTCCGATGATTATCATCCGGATGATCTGATGACGGCGCACCTCGATCGGCTGATGCGCCGCGGAATCGATTGCGGACTGAACTTTTTTAACCTGTACCGCTCGGCGAGTCTGAACCCGGTAAAACATTACCACCTTCCGGTTGGAACACTTCAGGTGGGTGACCCGGCCGACTTTATCGTGGCCGACGGGCTGGAACCTTTCCGGGTGACCGAAACCTGGATTAATGGCAAAAGGGTGTTCGGCGACGGAAAAGTGCTGGCCATTTTGCCGGATCTGGAAATAAAGAATGCTTTTAATGCCCGGCCCATATCGGCAGCAGAACTGGAAGTTAAGGGGTCGTCAGGAACGTATCGGGTGATCCGGGCTTACGACGGAGAACTGATCACCGGATCGGAAAGTGCAGCCTTTGAATCGGTGGATGGGGTGGTGCACCCGGATCTGGAAAGGGATATCTTAAAAATTGTGGTGCTGAATCGTTATCAGGCGGCAAAGCCGGCAGTGGGCTGGATAACCGGTTTCGGTTTGAAAACCGGAGCCCTGGCTTCCAGCATTGCACATGATTCGCACAACATCATTGCCGTGGGTACCTCCGATCAGGAGCTGGCCAACGCCATCAACCAAATCATTTTGGATAAAGGCGGAATCGCCGTCACGGAATCCGGAAAAAGCATGAACCTGTCCTTACCGGTGGCCGGCCTGATGAGCATTGGAACCGCTGCGGAGGCAGGCGAAAAATATGCCGAACTTTCTGAATTTACCCGAAGCCTGGGTTCTTCGCTGAAGGCTCCTTTCATGGCACTCTCCTTTATGGCACTACTGGTGATTCCGCATCTGAAGATCGGAGACCGGGGTTTATTTGATTGCGATACCTTCACTTTTACACCTCTGGAGGTTCATTAATGGCCACCCGTTTTGATGCCTATCTGGTGCCGGATTATCTGCTCGAGAATGTCCGGTCGCTGCCGGAAAAGCCTGGTATCTATCAGTTTATCAATGCGGAAGGCGAAATTATCTATATAGGCAAAGCAAAAAATCTGCGGAAACGGGTATCCTCCTATTTTCAGAAAGCTCCCGATAATGCCAAACTGGCCGTGCTGGTACGCAAGGTGCGGACGCTGAACCATGTGGTGGTGGACACCGAAAGTGATGCACTACTGCTTGAGAACAATCTGATTAAGACGCACTTACCCCGATATAACGTTCTCCTGAAGGACGATAAAACCTTTCCATGGATCTGCGTTTCAAACGAACCCTTTCCGAGGGTGTTTACCACGAGGAAAGTGGTACGCGACGGATCCAAATATTTTGGCCCCTATACCTCCGGGAAAATCTGGAAAAACCTGATCGACCTGATCCGGGGCATTTATAAAATCCGGACTTGCACCCTGAACCTTACCCCCTCCAACATACAGGCGGGTAAATTCAAAGTGTGCCTCGAATACCATATCGGAAATTGTCTGGGACCCTGCGAGGGTTTACAGGACGAGCCGGATTACCTGCAACAGATTGACCAGATCGGCAAAATTTTGAAAGGCAACACGCAGGTGGTGATCCGGATGCTCACCGCAGAAATGCATGAAACGGCTGAGCGATATGAATTTGAAAAGGCCGCCGCATTTAAAGAAAAAATCAGTCTGCTGGAGCAGTTTCAGAGCAAGTCAACCGTGGCCAATACAAACATCCGGCATGTGGATGTGTTTTCGATCGTTTCTGATGATCGGGCAGGGTACATGAATTTTATGAAGGTGGTGGACGGAGCCCTCGTGCAGACCCATTCCATGGAACTGAAAAAGCGGCTGGACGAAACCGATGAGGAGCTGCTGCTCCTGGGGATCATCGACATGCGTGAGCGCATCCAAAGTGATGCCCCGGAGGTGCTGGTGCCCTTCATTTTGGAATATCCACTTGAAAATCTGACTATTACCGTTCCTCAAAAAGGTGATAAAAAGGCGCTTCTCGACCTTTCGACGCGGAATGCACGCTATTTTAAGCTCGACCGGCAAAAACAGCAGGTGAAACACGTGAACCTGACCGGGGTGACCCGAAAGCTCGAAACCCTGCAGCGGGATCTCCGGCTCACCAACCTGCCCGTGCATATCGAGTGTTTCGATAACTCAAATATCCAGGGAACCCATCCGGTGGCAGCCTGTGTGGTGTTTCGTAATGCGGTTCCGAGTAAAAATGATTATCGCCACTTTAATATCAAAACCGTTACCGGTCCGGATGATTTTGCATCGATGGAGGAGGTGGTTTTTCGCCGTTACAAGCGAATGCTTGATGAAGGTACCGATTTGCCGCAGCTCGTGGTGGTCGACGGCGGCAAGGGACAATTGCACTCGGCATTGAAAAGTATCGAAAAGCTGGGTCTGCGGCACAAGATCGCCCTGATCGGAATTGCCAAAAGACTCGAAGAGATTTATTTTCCGGGAGATTCGACACCGCTGTATCTGGATAAAAAATCCGAAAGCCTGCGGCTCATCCAACGTATGCGCGATGAGGCGCACCGGTTTGGAATCAACCACCACCGCCGGAAACGGGAAAAATCGATGGCCATTTCGGAGCTCGACCAGATACCGGGAATCGGGGAACAAACCCGTACCAAACTCCTGTCGAATTTCGATTCAGTAGAGGCGATCAAGGAAGCCAGTCAGGAAAGGCTCTCGGAGGTGGTCGGACCGGCCAAGGCACGCGTAATCAGGGAGTATGTTGAGAAAGTGAAGGGGTGAAAGTATAAAAAGACTTACTTTTGTAACCCATGAACGAATCCTTTCTGAACCAGCAAATACGCACCGTTCCCGAAAACGGATGGTTAATTGGCGTGGTTTTGCTGGTTTGTTTACTGTTTGTGCTGAGCCGGCTGCTCTTTCCCCGATACCATTCCCGGATTTCCTATGCCTTTTTCAATCAGTATGAAGCCACCAAGATGATTGAGGAAAAAAATGTTCTATTTAATGGCGGAGGAATGATGTTAAACCTGGTTCCATTATTCTGCCTGGCCATGCTCGTGTTTGTTCAGCGGGGATTTTTCCACCCCGAACTTCTGCTCAACGGAGCCTTTAAAATGTTCCTGAAATTTCTTTTGGTGGTCGTTCTTTTTGTATCGGGGCGAATTACGGTGATTACCCTTTTCGGTCTTTCATTCGAAAAGAGGGAAATCGCACTCCGGTTTAATCAGATCTGGCTCCTGCAGTTTCAAAACCTGGGGATTTACCTCCTGATTCCGACACTAATCCTTCCTTATTCCGTGGGTATGGTGCGTACGGTCCTCCTTGTGCTACTATGGGCAGCCCTGATTTTGTGGGTATTCTATATGATTTACAGAGAACTGATTCTATTGAAATCTTTCCGTGTATCAATATTTTATATGTTTTTATACCTTTGTACCCTTGAAATTCTTCCCTTATGGTGGGTTATTCAGTCCATAACGGAAGGATGGTGAGAGCTATTTTTCTATATCAATTAAAGTTACAACAGCTTGAAGATTAAGAGAATACTTATCTCCCAACCGCAGCCAACCACCGAAAAATCTCCTTATTTTGAGGTGGCTGAAAAATACAAGGTTGCACTGGATTTTTTCCAGTTTATACGTATTGAAGGCGTATCCGCTAAAGATTTCAGGGCCAGCCGGATTAATATTCTGGAGTTTTCAGCCATGATTTTTAATAGCCGGACAGCCATTGATCATTTTTTCCGGATTTGCGAAGAGTTGCGCATTCAGGTGCCCGACACCATGAAATATTTCTGTACCTCAGAATCCATCGCGGTATACCTGCAGAAGTATATCGTATATCGTAAGAGGAAGATTTTCTACGGGTTAAAAACCATGGACGATCTGATTGATATTCTGGTCAAGCACAAGGAGGAGAAGTACCTGGTACCTACTTCCACCGTGCATAATGATGAAATTCCGGTTTTATTGAAACAATATAATCTGAATTTTACAAAGGCAATTTTTTACAAAACACTGAATTCCGATCTGACACATTTGAACCTCAAGGATTTTGATATGCTGGTCTTTTATAGTCCGGCCGGTATTGATTCCTTGTATGTAAACTTTCCGGAATTCCGCCAGGACGAAACTTTAATCGGAACTTTTGGTCCGAATACTGCCAAGGCAGCTGAAAGTGCAGGGCTTCGGGTCGACCTGATCGTTCCGTCACCTGAGTTTCCTTCGATGACCATGGCATTGGATAAGTTTCTCGGTGAACTGTGCAAGAAATCAGCAAAATAATTCATGGATGTCTCTTTCCCCAAGAAGGAACACCTTTGCCTGAAGCGGAGGTTTGACGAACTATTAGCGCAGGGGAAAAGTTTTTTCATCTATCCTTTCCGGGTCATCTATCTCATGAATTTGAGCCATGACGAAGAGGTTCCGGTCCAGGTAGCCATATCCGTCCGAAAAAAGCAATTCAAACATGCCGTAACCAGGAACCTGATCAAACGGCGGTTTCGGGAATCCTGGCGCCACCACAAGATGGAAATCCACGACACGCTGGCACAGGAAAAGAAAGGGATGTATATCCTGATGGTTTACGGCGCCAATGAAGTGCTGCCATTCAGCGAAATCGACCTTAGGATGCAACTGGTAATTAAACGGCTGAATGAATTGATTACTGCCGAAATAGTCAAATGAAAGCAATATGGACCCTGATAAAGAAGGCGATTAGCTGGCTGATGATCATGCTGGTCCGGTTTTATCAGATGGCAATATCTCCTTATCTTGGACGTTCCTGTCGCTATACGCCCTCCTGTTCTCAATATTTTATCGAGGCAGTCAGGAAGTTTGGACCGTTTAAAGGCTCGTATCTGGGAACAAAAAGGATTTTGCGTTGTCATCCCTGGGGCGGACATGGATACGATCCGGTACCTTAGAAAATGGATTTGAAAAGCTGAATTATTTACGCATGAAGAAGTTTATTAAAAGTTTGTCGTTAACAGCGTTGTTGCTGGTTTCACCTGCCCTTTTTACCGGGTCCTACGATAAAGAGTTTGAATGGTCGAAAAACCTGGAGATTTTTCATTCACTGCTTCGGGAGCTTGAACTGTATTATGTGGATGAAACCGATCCGGCCAAGCTGGTTAAAACCGGTATCGATCAGATTATGAAATCGCTGGATCCTTATACGGTTTACTACCCGGAGTCGCAGATCGAGGATATCCGTCTGATGACCACCGGTGAGTACGGCGGCGTGGGGGCCACGATCAGTCAGGATAGCCTGGGCGCCTATATTTCTGATCCTTATGAAGGATCTCCTGCGGCTAAGGCAGGGTTGCGGGCGGGCGACCGGATCGTAAAGGTCGACGACAAGCCGGTCACCGGCAAGAATGCGGCAGATATCAGTCCGCTGATGAAAGGAAATATCGGAACCAAAGTGAAGCTGACCGTAGAGCGGCCGATGGTGAAGAGCCCCATATCGGTAGAGTTGGTCCGGGAAAAAATCCGCTTCAATGATGTGCCGTATTATGCGAAACTATCGGATGGCAGCGGTTATATCCGGTTGTCGGGTTTCACCGAAGGGGCGAGCCAGGAGGTTAAAACGGCCTTGCTAAAACTGAAAGAGCTTGGAATCAAGGGGTTGGTACTCGACTTGCGCAACAATCCAGGCGGATTGCTGATTGAAGCGGTGGACATTGTGAACCTGTTTGTTCCGCGTGGCCAGGAAATTGTGAGCACGCGCGGAAAATCAAAAATGTGGGAAGCCACCTATACCTGCCGTTATGAACCGATCGATACACTGACCCCGGTAACCGTATTGGTTAATTCGGGTTCGGCATCCGCTTCGGAAATTGTGGCCGGTTCGTTGCAGGACCTTGACCGTGGGGTGATCATCGGCCAGCGGACGTATGGCAAGGGGCTGGTGCAAACCACGCGCGACCTGAGTTATAACGCGAAGATCAAATTAACCACCGCCAAATATTACATCCCCAGCGGAAGGTGCATCCAGGCCCTGGACTATACCAACCGACGTCCCGATGGCAGCGTGGGCCATGTTCCGGATTCCCTGGTTTCCGATTTTAAGACCAGCCATGGCAGAACGGTAAAGGATGGTGGTGGAGTGATGCCGGACCTGAGTGTGGAGCCACAAATGCTTGGCAGCATGTCGACCAACCTGATTTATCAGAATATGGTCTTTGATTTTGCCACCCGTTACCGCAATACTCATGAGGAAATCACTCAGCCGGATTCGTTCGACCTGGGCGAACAGGATTATCTGGATTTTTCACAGTACCTCGTGGAAAGGAAGTTTTCCTATGAAACGGTTACGGAGGATGCCCTCAACGACCTGATAAAAATCGCAAAAAAGGAAAAATATTACGACCGTTCAAAGGATGCGATCGAAGGTCTGCGGACCGCGCTGGCGCATAATCTCGAAAAGGATCTGGCGTCGTTCAAGCCTGAAATCCGGTCCCTGCTTTCCGACGAGATTATCGGCAGGTACTATTATCAGAAGGGACGGATCCAGTTTATGCTTCGTGATGACGACGGGTTGGCCCGGGCACAGGCTTTACTGGCTAAACCCGATGAATACCGGAAAATCCTCCACCTGTAGCATTACGATATCCAACGGCTCGTGCCGTCGGTGAAGAGCTCTTTTTTCCACACCGGAAGATTTGCCTTGATCCTTTCCACGCACTGTTCGAGCGCGGCAAAGGCCTGTTTCCTGTGCCCCGAGGAGACCACCACCAGCAACGAAACTTCCCCGCATTTCACCAGACCGTTGCTGTGCAGGATCTTCACGAAGATCAGGTCGGAAAAATCATGGAATAACTCCTCATGGATTTCCGTTACCACCGGATCGATCATGGCATCGTAAGCCGAATATTCGATTCCGGATACGGTTTTCCCATCAATGGCATCGTTTCTAACCTGGCCCAGGAAAACGGCCACCGCCCCGGCAGCTGTTTTCTGTTGCTGTCCGGCAATCTCCGCACCCGTCAGCGAAGCGGGAACCGGTCCCTCAATCAGGTATGCTGAGCTGTTCATATTCATCCTCCGGCAAAGGGTGGCAACAGGGCAATCTCATCTCCATCGGCCAGCTCGCGGTTACCGGTAATTAATTGACGGTTAACGGAAAAGCGGTAACTGACCGTGGTCAGTGCGGGATAGGAGGCGTGCAGCCATGTATTCAATTCGTTCAGTGTGGCCGGTGCTTCGGCCGGTTCCGAGGACTTGCCGGTGATATCGGTTACCGAACCGAAATAAATCAGATTTACTGTAGCCATAGTCTATTTTTTTAAGTCTGACGGGGCATTTATGTTTAGAAACAAATCGGGAGTCCAGAAGTTCAGGCCGCAATGAACCGAAACTTCCTGCCACCGGCACTTCTTCATGATCCGGGGCGGATGCGGGTCGCCGCTAAGCAACGCTTCGCGGTAAAGCGGATGGACCCGGGCCGAATACACACCGATCAACGGCTCATTCATTCCTTCATGTTCGGCGATGGAAATATCGAAATTGCCATGATTTTTAAGCAGGTGTTGAAAAAAGGCGGTCGACAGGTTCGGGGTGTCGCAGGAACAAACCAGTGCCAGGGGGGTGCGACAATAAAACAGGCCGCTTTCAATTCCGGCGGCCGGACCGTTGCCCGGGTAGTTATCGGGAACCACCCTTGCCTCCAGACTGGAATAATCGCCGGTATTGGCCACGATGATCATCTCACCGACCAACGGGCGCATCGCCTCGAATATCCAGTTTATCAGTGGTTTGCCTTTATATGGCACCACCGGTTTCAGGGTGCCCATCCGGCGGCTTTCTCCGCCGGCCAGGATGATTCCGGTGATATTTTCCGATGATTCAGGGGGGCTATCCATGAGCTTCCAGCCAGTTTTTCCCTTCGCCCATATCGATCAGCAGCGGCACGCGCAATTGCATGGCGTGAACCATTTCATGTCTGACGATCTCCTTCACCTGGCTCAGCTCGGGAGTATGCACATCGAAATCGAGTTCGTCATGTACCTGAAGAACCATGCGGCTTTTCAGGCCTGCTAACCCGAATTCCCGGTCGATGCTGATCATGGCCAGCTTGATGATATCGGCTGCTGATCCCTGAATCGGCGCATTGATGGCGTTTCGTTCTGCATTTCCCCTGACCACCTGATTTTCCGAGAGGATATCGGGAAGGTACCTGCGGCGGCCCATCAGGGTGGAAACAAAACCGTCCTCGCGTGCCTGGCGGATGGCTTCGTCCATATAAATCCGGATGCCGGGATAAGAGTGGAAATATCCGTCGATGAACTCTTTCGCCTCGCTCCGCGAGATATTCAGGCGCTGAGAAAGTCCGAAGCTCGAGATTCCATAGATGATACCGAAATTGGCCACTTTGGCCTTCGCGCGCATTTCGCGTGTCACCTGGTCACTGCTCACCCGGTTGATCAGGGCGGCGGTTGCGGTGTGTATATCCTCGCACCGGTTAAAGGCGGCGATCATGTTTTCGTCGCCGCTGAAGTGGGCCATTACACGCAGTTCGATCTGTGAATAGTCGGCCGACAGAAAGGTGTGCTCGATTTTTGACGGGATGAAGGCCCTGCGGATTTCACGGCCGCGTGCCTCCCGGATGGGGATGTTCTGCAGGTTGGGATTGATGGAGCTCAGACGGCCGGTTGCGGCGATCGCCTGGTTGAAGTGCGTATGGATTTTCCCACTGTCCGGATCGATCAGCTCGGGAAGCGTTTCGATGTAGGTGTTTAATAATTTTGTCAGCCCCCTGAATTCCAGAACCTTATTGATGATAGGATGCCGGTTGGCTATGCGCTGCAGGACCTCTTCACCGGTGGAATACTGGTGGGTTTTTGTTTTTCGGGC
>JBBQOG010000014.1:0-18531 GCA_038330665.1 Bacteroidales bacterium | reverse complement strand
ACGGCACCGGCGGCTCCACCGGCAGCTGTTCCAATAGCCCCGCCTTTGACTGCACGGCTCAGGGTTGCACAACCGGAAAGCATCATGGACAACGACAACGCTGCCACAACCATAATTTTAAAGTGTTTCATTATTTGATTTTTGATTTATTTATACAAAAGCGTGAAAATTTCTTTCAAATCCGGGGATAAAATGATTTCGGTTCTTCGGTTACCGGTGCGCCCTGCGGCGGTTTCATTCGATTGTACGGGATGAAACTGGCCTTTTCCGGAAGCAGTGATCCGATTCGAATCAAAGCCATAGTCGGCGGTCAAAATGCGTACGATGGAGGTGGCCCTGGCAGTACTGAGATCCCAGTTATCTTTGAATTGATTGGATTTAATGGGAACATTATCGGTATGGCCTTCAATGACCACATTGATGTCGCTGGTGGTGTTAAGCACCTGGGAAAGCGTTTTGAGTGCTTCTTTTCCTTTAGAGTCAACCGTTGCACTTCCGGATTTGAACAACAATTTTTCAGCCAGGGAAACATACACATTCCCGTCTTTGATGTAAACAGATAGCTCATCGGTTTTATAATTGACCAATGCCTTGGCGATCGAATTTTTAAGATTGTTCACGGATTCGTTTTGCTTCCGGATATATTCCTCCAGATTTTTCAATCGCAGGGTCTGATCAGCAATGTTCATTTTTGATTTGCTTGCCATCTCCCGTAAATCATTTATAGCCGAAACATATTCATCCTGAAGATTAATGTTACTCGCTTTGATTGTTTTTACATTTTCCTCACAAACAGCAAGTTGGCTATTTGTTTTCTCCAGCTTGCCGCGGGTATCCATAAGCTGGTTGTTGCAGGTCATGTTCTCTTTTTGCAACTTGTCCACACGGGCTTCCGAAGTATGCAGTTTTTTGACCGATACGCAGGAGACGGATAACAGGCTTAAGCACACCAGGGTGAGGGTGGTTAGGCGGAATAGTGTTTTTTTCATGTTCATTTTTTTGAAATGTATTCTGGATCAGTAATTATTTTGCAAAGTTGATTAGGTTCTTACTGAATTGCATTACACAATTTGCCAGAAGATTTACATCATTCACACGTTTCCGGTCGACCTTGCTGTAGTTAACTTGGGGCTGGTTTTGTGCTTAATCGGGCACTGGAAAATGAACATCGGCCTTCATTTGATCAAAACCATCCTGCCTACTTAGTCAGGCGTTACCATAAATCACCTGGATATATGGGTCCCCCAGTTGAGTTAATCGAATTGTATTCGTGGATGAGAGCCAAAGGATTTCGGGTATCGGCCTGACTTCCAAGATTATTGTTGACCAGTTTCGGGAGGTTCAACTGATTCTGAGTGGTTCCTCATCTTTCGAATTGCTCAACCAAACCGAGGAACCTCTTACTGGTAGGGAATGGACCTTTACGCTCTTTCCTGTATCCTGGAACGAGTATCAGGATTATGCAAATTTTGTGAAGGCGGAACAGGATTTGGAAAACCGTCTCGTTTTCGTTTTCTATCCTGATATATGCCGGCATCAAGAAGCCCGATGCGATCCGGCGCTTGGTGGAAGCCCTCTCGGCGACTTATTACCATGCTGATGTTCGACACAGGGGTAAAATGGCTGTGCGACAAAAACAGCATACCCCGGGAGGATATCACCGAACAGTTTGAAATCGATAGTTATAAGGGGTATATCGCTTGATTCCCGGTAATCCGGATGTTTCCGGAATGATCGGTCAGGATTCCTTTGCATTTGTTTGCTTCGTAACCGAAGCGTGATTAAATTGACCCCAATTTTAATCCGATATTTAATTCCAGGGAAAAATGGTGTTGGGTGGGTATCGGATTTTTTTCTGCGGGTTCAGGCAGAAAAGTGTAACCGGTAAACCTGGGTAAAAAAGTCCTTTTAAACTCTTTTAAAATGAAAAAGTCACTATTCCTTAGTACGCTGATGATGCTTTCCATGATTCCATTACTTCATTCACAAAACCGTGAAGATTGGCCAGGGCTCAGACATTTTCGTGAGGCCAATGAAAAACTCGGGTTGCCTGCCAAGGGTGAAAAACGGGTGGTCTTCATGGGTAATTCCATCACACAGGCCTGGATAGAAGGCCGGCCTGAATTTTTTGCCGATAATGCCTATATCAACCGCGGCATCAGCGGTCAAACCACTCCCCAGATGTTGCTGCGTTTCCGGGCCGATGTGATTGCCCTTAAGCCGGCTGTGGTGGTCATCCTGGCCGGTATCAACGATATTGCCGGCAATACCGGACCCTCTACCCTCGAAATGATCATGGACAATATCGCCTCGATGGCGGAGCTGGCTAAAACCAACGGAATTGTACCGATCCTGTGCTCGGTGCTGCCGGCCTATGTTTGCCAGTGGAGTGCGGTAAAGGACCCGGCGGGCAAGGTGATTAACCTGAATAAAATGATCAAATTCTATGCAATCGAACATCAGATCATCTATCTGGATTACTATTCCTCGATGGTCGACGAGCGGAAAGGTCTCAAGGCCGCCTATGCCGAGGATGAGGTGCATCCTAACCTGGCCGGATACGATGTGATGGAACCGCTGGTTAAACGAGCCATTGAACTGGCAGTGAAATAGTTAATTGTTTTTTAATTGCTGAATACCACTATCGTTATGACTGGAAAGCTGGTTGTTATCACAGGGTTAGTCCTTTGTTCGGTATTGATCTCGTGCCAGGGCGGCGATCGTTCGCAAAGCGCAGGGGACCCGGCGAAAGAGTCTCCCAGAATCGTGAACATCGTCAATTTTATCCGGCAGTGTGAACCCCGGATTGACTGGATCACCCCGGAGGTCCTTTATCAAACCGTTGTTTCGCAGGTGGAACTGATGAAATTTTATCATCTGAAAGGAACTTTTTTGCTTCAATATGATGCGCTGATCGATACCCGGTATCAGGACCTGCTGAAATCACTGCCCGCCGATCAGTTTGAAATCGGTGCCTGGTGGGAGATCCCCCAGCCACTGGTGGAAGAATCCGGATACACCTGGCGGGGCAGATATCCCTGGGACTGGGAAGCGCATGTTGGATTTGCTACAGGGTATACTCCGGAGGAACGCGAAAAACTCACAGACACGTATATGGACCGTTTTAAAGACATTTTTGGGTATTATCCGAAGTCTGTGGGTTCGTGGTTCATCGATGCGCATACGCTGAATTATATGTACGAAAAGTACGGCATCGAAGCCTCGTGCAACTGCAAGGACCAGATCGGAACCGATGGCTATACGATGTGGGGCGGGTATTGGAACCAGGGCTACTATCCGAGCAAAATGAACGCTTATATGCCGGCGCAGCATGCTGAAAATCAGATTCCGGTGCCGATCTTCCGGATGCTCGGGAGCGATCCCATTCATCAGTATGACAAGGGATTGGGTGGGAGTGTACAGGGAGTAGTATCGCTCGAACCGGTGTATAAGGGAGGCGGAGGCAATGAGGAATGGTGCCAGTGGTATTATTCCGCTTTCGTCGACGGTGCGGCGATGGCTTATGGTTATACCCAAACCGGCCAGGAGAATTCCTTCACCTGGAAAAGAATGGAGTCGGGTTTTAAAATCCAGCTCCCAATTATTGCCAAACTATTGAAAGAGAAAAAGATAGAGGTAAAAACGCTGGGCGAAACAGGACAATGGTTCACGAAAAATTTCAAACTGACCCCTCCCACCTCGGTTACCGTATTAAACGACCATACCGGTCAGGATTTAAAAACGGTCTGGTTCAACAGTCGATTTTACCGGGCAAACCTGCTCTGGGAGAAAGGCACTTTGCGGTTCCGTGATATCCACGTTTTCGATGAAACGGTGCAGTCGGATTACCTGACTCAAAAGGGAACCTCCACCGAATGTGATTATTACACCCTGCCGGTTGTGGATGGCTTTCAGTGGAGCTCTGCAGGCACGATTGCCGGTTTGCGATTCAAATACACGGTGAACGATTCGGTGGTGGATATCATCGGAACGGATCCGGTGGTGAGTGACCAGAAAGAAGGCGTGCTCAACATTTCCTGGCCTACAACCCGTCCGAAGGGAACGATTAATCTGTCGTTCGACGAAAACGGGCTGAGCATCTCTACCCGCGGAAGATCGCTGAAAAACTGGTTCCTTGAATTGACCACCGCCCCGGGTATCGGGGTTCCAATTACCACTGTGGGAAATAAAACTTTGGATTATAATTATAAAGGTCATCCGTACACCGTGAAATTGGTCGACGGTACCTTTCTGAGAAAATCTCCGGATGCCATATGGTTTTCACCAGCGCGAGCCCGGATCCGAATGAATTTAAACCGATGACCATGAAAAGAGTGTTGATTATTTTCGCCATCTTTTTTGAGTTCGCTTTATGCGGCTATAGTCAGCCCAAAACCACCTCCTCCTGGATCTGGTACCCGGGCGACCTTGAAGTTTGGTTACATACCGAGGTCGGAAGCAGGAGGCAGGAACGCGGTCAGCCGTATCCACCCTTCTGGCGCATCGATTCGCCTTACGGGGTAGTGGTGTTTGAAAAGACGGTTGACCTGGCCGAACCGGAATCCATCCGGATTTTTTCGGATGGTCGATTCCGGTTAAGCCTGAATGGATCCATTGCCTATAACTTCGATCCCATGAATGTGAAATTGCCGGCCGGAAAAACCGGGATCGAGATTCTGGTGGAGAACTTCAAAACTTTTCCGTCGCTATGGGTGCAGGGAAAAACCATAAACTCTGATGCCACCTGGCAGGTCACCAATCAGGATAAAGCCTACTATCCGGCGGCCACCGGGAAATTTACCGATCCTCATACACCTCCCTCCACCTTTCAATTAGCCTACACGCCCATAAAACCCACCGTTATCCAGAGCCGCAATCAAACGTTGCTGGTGGATTTTGGAAAGGAGACCTTTGGAAAAGTAGTGGTGGAGAATCTGAAGGGAAAGGGTCAGTTGAAACTGTACTATGGCGAGTCGAAACAGGAAGCGCTCGCCGAAACCCTGGCGGAAACATTTGATTATCTGGATGTAAAGAGAGGCTTGCCTTCGAACGACACGACCGAAACCCGGGCCTTCCGGTATATTTATGCCGTGTGGGATGCCGGGATTAGTTTCGACCGGTTATCGGCATTATACGAATACCTGCCACTGGAAGCCAAAGGGGAATTCTCCTGTTCAGATACCCTCATCAACCATATTTACGAGGTGTCGCTCTATACCTTGCAGCTGGCTACCCGCGAATTTCATCTGGATGGAATAAAAAGGGACCGTTGGGCCTGGAGCGGAGATGCCTATCAGAGTTATCTGATGAATTTTTACACGTTTTTTGATGAGGATGTGAATAAGCGTACGCTGTATGCATTACGGGGCCATGATCCGGTGAAAACCCATATCAACACCATTCTGGATTATTCATTTTATTGGATGATTGGCATTTACGACCATTTCCTCTATACCGGAGATACCGCTTTTGTGAAGCAGATCTATCCCCGGATGAAGACTTTAATGGAGTTTTGCCTGGGTCGGACCAATTCATCCGGATTTGTGGAGGGGCTTCCCGGGGACTGGGTATTTATTGATTGGGCGCCTATGTCGAAGGCAGGGGAAATCAGTTTTGAGCAATTGTTGTTTTCGAGAAGTCTGCAATCCATGGCACAGAGTGCGGAAATTGCCGGTGACAGGGATTTTGCTGACAAATGTGACAACCTGTCGAAGGACCTGAAAAAGAAGATTTTCGACGTTTTCTGGAGCGATAAGCAAAATGCCTTCGTGCATAACCGGGTTAACGGGAAATTATCGGATGAGGTGACCCGCTACGCCAATATGTTTGCCATTCTCTTCGATTATGTGGATGCGGAGAAGAAACAACAAATTAAGGACCATGTCATTCTGAATGAGGAGATATTGAAAATTACCACACCGTATATGAAGTTCTATGAACTGGCCTCCCTGTGTGAAATTGGAGAGGAGGAAAAAGTCATCGAGTTTGTGAAGGAGTATTGGGGAGGGATGCTGAAACTCGGAGCCACCACCATCTGGGAAGCTTATGATCCTGCGCAGTCGGGTGATGAACACTATGCCATGTATGGCCGCCCTTTCGGGAAGAGCCTGTGTCATGCCTGGGGTGCCAATCCGGTGTATTTATTCGGAAAATATTTATTGGGGGTAAAACCCACCGCACCGGGATATCTATCCTATCAGGTTGAACCCTCACTAGGCGGATTGGAGTGGATAAAGGGCCAAGTGCCCACCCCTCACGGGAATATCGAAGTATATATGGATCAGGGGAAACTCATCGTGAAGTCGATTGCGGGAGCGGGCCTGATCCGTTTGAAAAGTAAAACTCCACCCAAAGTGGAAAAGGGTGTAGTCATGAGAAATGTGGGTGGCAATCGGTATGAGATAGAACTTTCGGATCCTTCAAGGGTGTACACGGTTCGATATAGCGGGGCTGAAATCAGCACCCGGTGAAAGACTTTTCTTTTGATCAAATAGTGGGTTGATCAGATCGCTATCAAATGTTATATTAAATATTTGATCTATTTTTATCAGGGAGAAACTAGTACCAAATGGAAAATAATCGTTCTGACTACTCTGTTTCAGAAGAATCAGCAGGTTTGGAATTACGAACCATTGCGCTTAGTGATAAGGAGAAGAGCATTATACTTCTTACGGCCTTAGATGGCTTTTGGACGGTGAATGACCGGGGCCGTTTCATTGAAGTCAACGAAGCGTATTGCAAGCTGATCGGATATAGCCGGGAAGAAATGCTGACTATGTCCATTATGGATGTGGAGGCGATGGAATCCGAAGACGATATTTTATCACGGATAGACCGGCTGAAGAATTGCGATGGCCATCGGTTTGAGAGCCGGCACCGTTGTAAAAACGGAACGCTTATTGATGTGGAAATCAGCGCCAATTATCTGGAAGAAAGTCAGCGAACCTTTGTCTTTATCCGAGATATTACCGAACGAAAACGGAACGAAGCCCTCCAGAACGAAAGGGAGATTTGGTTTGCAAGCATGTTTGATCAGGCCCCCCTGGGCTATCAGTCGCTCGACGAAAATGGCAGATTTATTTCGATTAATGGAGCCTGGACGGAAACGATGGGTTACACCAGTGAAGAGGTGGTGGGCAGATCTTTTGGCGAATTTCTGGCCCCGGAATTTGTGGAACCTTTCAGGGAAAGGTTCCCCTTATTTAAATCCAGAGGGAAAATTCATTCGGAGTTTGAAATGATCCACAAAAGCGGTCAACGAAGATTCATCGCTTTTGAGGGCCGCATCGGATACACTCCGGAAGGGAAATTCCGGCAGACGCACTGTATTCTTCAGGATATTACCGAACGAAAACAGATTGAGGAAGATCTCCTAAAAAGGAACACTTTTATCCAAATCGTGCTCGATAATTTGCCGATTGGCGTGGCATTGAATGAGATTGATGGAGGATCGGCTTTTTACATGAACCGGAAATTCGAAGAAATTTATGGCTGGCCCAAGGCCGAACTGACCGATATTGATCATTTTTTTCAAAAGGTCTATCCCGATGAAAAGTATCGGAACGAAATCATCAATCAGGTTATGGCGGATATCGCTTCGGGCGATCTCACGAGAATGCACTGGGATGGAATGGCGGTCACGCATCAGGACGGATCAAAGCATCTCATCAATGCGGCCAATATCCCTTTGTATGAGCAAAATATCATGGTTTCAACTGCTTACGATATCACCGAACAGAAAAATACCGAACGGGAGCTGGTTCGTGCCAAGGAAAAGGCCGAAGAGAGCGATCTCCTGAAATCGGCCTTCCTGGCCAATATGAGTCATGAAATCCGCACTCCCATGAATGGGATTCTGGGCTTTACTGAATTACTTAAGGACCCGGATTTATCCGAAACGGAGAAAGACAAATTTATTCGTATCATTGAGAAGAGCGGCATACGATTGCTTGGGATTATCAATGATATCATTGATCTGTCGAAGATTGAATCGAGGCAGGTGGTCACCAAACTCAACCCAACGAATATCAACAAACAGCTGGTATTCCTTCAAAGCTTTTTCCTTCCCGAAGCTGAGTCAAAGGGTATCCGTATTACCTTAAGAACAGGACTCGAAGGACCTGAGGCAGTTGTGATTACTGATCAGGAGAAACTATATGCGATCCTCACCAACCTGATTAAAAATGCCATAAAGTTTACCCAAGGAGGATCTATTTACATAGGGTATGAAAAAAAAAGCGGATCGGTTGAATTCTTTGTAAAGGATACCGGATGTGGCATTCCTGCCTTGAAGAGAGGTATCATTTTTGAAAGATTCAGGCAGGGAGAAAACTCGTTTTCCCGTGCTTATGAGGGTGCAGGTCTTGGCTTGGCGATATCGAAAGGATACGTGGAGAACCTGGGTGGAAAAATATGGGTTGAAAGTGAAGAGGGTGTGGGATCGACTTTCTACTTCACCATACCGATAAGTTGAACCGGGAGTGGGATGAAAAGGCACAACGATAAAATAGTAAGGAGAAAAAATGAAACGATCTGATTTAACTGTAGTGTTGACAGGAGCAATCCTGCTGTTACTGAATTCCTGCGCATCGACCATTCCGGTGGGAGCGGTCGCGGTAAAACCCTTCGACAAGGAAAAATATCTGGGTAAATGGTATGAGATTGCCCGGATGGAATTCAAGTTTGAAAAGAACCAGAAAAATATTACCGCCACGTATTCGGTGAACCCGAATGGGACGATCAAAGTGGATAACCGTGGATATGATACCGTGGCCATTAAATGGAAGGAAGCCATCGGTAAAGCCAAATTTGTAAAGGACCCCATGGAGGCAAAGCTGAAGGTTTCTTTTTTCGGGCCATTTTACGGTGGATACAATGTGATTGCCCTGGATCCTGATTACCGGTATGCCCTCGTCGCGGGTGGAAGTTTGAAATACCTGTGGATACTGGCCCGGGAAAAAAGCATTCCCGATGACATCCGCCAGAAATACCTGGCCATTGCGGCCAAAGTTGGGTACCCCACCGCGGAGCTGATCTGGACCGAACAGGACTAGGTTCTGTTGCCATTTAGCTTAATTTGTGGTATCAGAATTCTTAGTATATTTCGATAATAATGAACCCTGAATTATTCTGAATCCCATGAAAAGAGTTGGACTTATCCTATTCCTGTTGCGACGGAAAAATTGGTCAAACAGCTTGAAACCAATGGAATTCAGGTGGTTGGAAAATATCAGCCAGCTAACGACAAGAATCGGTATGTGGTTGTCATTACTTCCCCTGAACTGATCAGTGCGGTAAAAAAAACCGGGGGATTAACCGGCTTCGCAGGTACCCTGAGGATCGGGTTAACCAGCGAAAATGGTAAGACCGTGGTTTCCTATACCAATCCGCTATACTGGGGGAATGCCTATTTCAGAGATGATTTTGATAAGGTATTCATCCTGTATGCCACCTTGAAAGCGCACCTGGAAATGGCCATGAAGGCTTCGGGCAACTTTGACGGAAGCGCTTTCGGTTCGGAAAAGGGATTGTCGGAAAAGGATTTGCGTAAGTATCACTACATGATGGCGATGCCTTATTTTAACGATGTGGTTGAACTTGGAAAGTTCGGTAGCTATACCGATGCTGTTGAAAAGATCGAAGCGAATTTAAAGAAAGGGGTTCCGGGAGTTGCCATGGTTTCAGCGGCGAATTTTCCGGGAATGGAGTTAACTCTCTATAATTTAGCCTTAACCGCACCGGAAGGTGAGAGTAAATTTATGCCCACCATTGATATCGGCCATCCCCAACATACGGCCTTTTTACCTTATGAGATACTGGTATCCGGGAATCAGGTCGTGATGTTGCATGGACGATATCGCATTGCCCTATCGTTTCCGGACCTGACGATGGGAACTTTTACGAAAATCATGTCAACTCCGGGATACATTGAGGATCAGTTCAAACAGGTGGTTCAATAAACCCTTTGTACCGCACTTTGTGTAAATGAATCCATTTGCTCACGGATATGGGTCCGTTGCAATTTGGGATTCATCTTTTTGAGCGCCTCAACAAGCTTATCAATATCTTCTTCACTATTACCAATGCCCAGGCTCACCCGCGTGACGCCTGGAAGGGAGATACCTGGAAAAAGAGTGACCACCACGCGTTGAAATCGCTCCAGGCCTGGGCTTATATGTAGCATGTGCTTGATCAGCAAATGTGTACAATGGCATCCATACCGCACCCCGATTCCTGCATTTCCGGCAAGTTCTTTTGCTACACGGTCGGCCATGAAGCCGTTCAATGAAAAAGCAATCACCCCTCCCTTCAGGGCGAATCGGGGCGAATCGGGCCGCGAAATACCATGTACGGTGATTCCCGGAACCTGGCCAAGGGCCAGCAATGCTTTTCCGGTTAAAACCTGCTCCTCCCGTTCGATGACATCCATTCCAACCCTCCGCAGAAGAGTCAGGGATTTGGCTAACGCAACGATTCCGGTTACATTTTCTTCACCTGATTTTCGGATCAGATCCTTTTCGGTGTCGCTGAAATGCAGGAGTCCCTTTTTGACAGCCAGCACGCCGGTCCCAAACGGGGCATAAACCTTATGTCCGGATAGCACGAGGTAATCGATTGCAGCAGATTCCATGTCAATTTTCCGGTGGGCCGCCAGCTGTGCGGCATCAACCAGGATCTCAGCTCCGAACCGGTGTACAATCTGACTAATCGGTATCAGGTCATTGAACACTCCCAAAACGTTTGAAGCACCGCTGATGGCCACCAGCCTGATTCTCTTTTTTCCGTGAAGCCGGTCAAGATTATATTCCCTTAACATCGTTTCCAATGCAACCAGGTCAATGAATCCTTCCTCATCAACCGACAACCTGATCAACGTACTTCCTGCAATCATTCGCCAGGGCAGATCATTGGAATTGTGTTCCAGAAGGGTGTTTAAAATCACCGGTTCGATATCCGGCTCCTGATCAATGGCCTTGTTTTCGGCGACCAGGTTGATCCCCTCGGTGGTATTGGAGGTGAACAGGATATCATAGGTGGAGGCCGGTGCGCCCAAAAAACCGGCACATATTGATTTCGATTGGACGAGAAGTTCTTCCTGAACCTGGGGCGATGCCTGCCAGCTTTTCCTCGCTGCTTCCCAAACCGGGCCGAGGGAGGGGGTACTGGCGGCATGATCCAGATTGATAAAAGACTTGGATCCTGAATCGGTCGGGACTTGCATCCCCCGGCCAATCATGCCGGAAGCAAGTTTGGTTAATAATTCGGATCCCGACCATTTCGTGAGTTCATCCTGAAAAAGGATCTCTTCGGCGGTAGTGGCCTGGCTCAATTCAGGAGCAAAGGATTCCTTACCGTGGTGCCTGACCAATTGTAGCGCCCGGGCAAAGGCGATGACGTTGAGAATGGCGGGGGTGCCGGCTTCGAAACGTTCGGGAATTTTTTTCCAGACCACCCAATCACGGGATACCAGTCGTGCCGTTCCTCCACCGGTTAAAAAGGAGGCGACCTTGGGTAAGGCACTTTTTTCAACCGCCATGGCCCTCACCCCCAGGGGCAGGTAAAGGTCGTCGCTCGACAGGCAATGGTAACTTCCGGGCCTGATCATGGTTTGAAGGATCCGCGCCCGTCGGGGAGTGCAAAAAATAACAACGAACTTTTGCCCGCTCAGCCCCAGATGTTCCAGAACCACCTTTCGTGCCTGTTCGTATAAGTGCGTGGATACGATGGAATAGTGGCCGCTGCCCCGATGAATATTAGCATACGTTGCGGTGGCAGCAAGTACGGATTGCTCCAGTCGCGCCCGGAATGGCAATCCATGCATGCCATCACGTGGTTGGCCAGATATTTTCCGGATTTTTTTTGTTGCCATGGTGAAACGGGTTTAAGGGGTCTATCCAAAGTTATGAATTTTTTGAAAGATGCGGATTTTAGCATGGGCACTTCTTTTTGATGAAGAGGAAGGCCGATAGAGAGGCTTTTTCTATGAAATCTGGATAAATCAAGGTAATTTCGGACCACAAAAATTCAGATATGAACCCCTCATGATCAAATGCTCGCAAAATGCGATGAAAACAATTGCGGGCTCCATGAGTACGAGCCAATTACCATCAACGATTAATAATTATTTACGAATGAACAAGTATTATTATTTCTCTATTCTCACTTTAGCCCTACTCGCTTTTGGATGTACCAAGGACCCTTTTGCCACCGATAACAGCGGATCTTTTACCGATCAGCGTGATAATGCAAATTATAATTGGGTACGGATTGGTGCGCAAATCTGGATGTCGGATAACCTTGCTTATCTACCTTCGGTGAGCCCAAATGCCGTGGCCTCTGTAACCAGTCCGGTTTATTATATGTATGATTATCAAGGTATATCGGTTTTGGATGCAAAAAGTTTACCGATCTATTCTCTTTATGGTGCCCTGTACAATTTTGAAGCAGCCAAGATGGCTTGTCCCGATGGCTGGCATCTTCCCACCGATGCCGAATGGAAAACCCTGGAAATCTTCCTGGGAATGACGCAGGGCGAGGCCGACAGTACGGGCGTACGGTTATCCGGTAGCGTAGGGGAGAAGCTTCGGTCGAAAACCGGCTGGAACAACGGCATGAACGGTAACAACTCAGTCGGTTTTAATGCACAAGGGGGCGGGTTCCTTTGGAAGAATGGCACCGCCGAAGGTTTTGGCATTTCAGCGGCCTTTTGGACCGCTTCGCCGGGCGAGGCCACCACGGCATGGGACCGGTACCTGGATGGATCGGGTAAGGGAATTGATCGTAAGCAGTACCCCAGAAGCGATGCCTATTCGGTACGTTGCTTAAGAAATTGAGGAGGATTGATACGGTTCATAAAAAAGGTCCCGGCAATTATTTGCCGGGACCTTTTTTTATCGCTGTAAAAACCTTATTTCACCAAAGGGACATTGGTGATAACAGCTTTTTTGGTGACTCCGTCGAATCTGTTCGTTACCTCATAAATGAACTCAGTATCCGTGAGTTTCAGGATGTTCATGGTATCGCCGATATTCAATTGCTGACCTCCGGTATGGTTCCAGGTGGGATTGACCTCCGTACGCATGATCCGCGTTTCATTTTCGATAAAAGTCCATTTTATAAAATCATTATTGGCGGTATCACCTGGAATACAGTGCAAATCACCGAAAACTTTGATTGAAGTACCATCGGTTCCAAAAACATAAAAATCGTCGCGGCGACATGCGTTGACCTGTACTTCCCCATCGATACTGGTGCCGGTGGTTATCCAGATTTTAATATTTCCCTGGGTTAACAGCTTGTTGTTGGCACTCGCATTCGAATTGCTTTTGACAGCCGGTATAAAAATAAATTTTGAGGCGGTCCTGGAGCTGCTTGAAGCCAATATTTCATGGAATTCAACTTTATCACTCGTGATGGAATAGATCTCCATCTCCGGATAGTCGAAGAGCAGATTGTTGTTGTGGAAATCCGTAAACAGGATATTTTTCCCGTCAGCCGAAAGTGCCCAATCAAAGTTGTCGCAGGTGAGGGT
This sequence comes from Bacteroidales bacterium, assembly GCA_038330665.1. Taxonomy (GTDB): domain Bacteria; phylum Bacteroidota; class Bacteroidia; order Bacteroidales; family UBA12481; genus UBA12481. The sequence continues at coordinate 5,000 of JBBQOG010000014.1, read as the reverse complement.
ATCTCCCGGCTGGGTATCAACCTCACCAAAAATCAGCATCCCGGTCTGGTTCTTGGTCAACAAAAGGTGTTCATCCTTTTGGGTAGCTATGTCTCCTTTTACGCCGTTCGTCCATATCTCCGATAACACCCAGAGCTTGGCATAATCATTATGCAGCATGCTAGCCGTTACAGCTGGATCAGGGTTCTTGTCGGAACATCTTTCAAAGGCGATCACGCTAACGGCCAAGATCAGAATAAGGGCAAATACTCTTTTCATTTTATTCGTTTTTAGGATTAACTTACTATTCGTGTGAACCACGTAACAATCCCAAAAATAATAAATACAATTCAAAAAAAGGGTGTCGCCTCAGATGGTATTTTCAATATTCCATACAAAGGCCCTGAGCCCCTGTTTGATGGTCTGATTATTTAATGCGTCCAGCTTTTCCAAAAGCGCTGCGACCTTTTCGTCAGCCACCATGGTCAGATGGGCATTATTGAGTTCGGGCCAGGTGTGCGTGCCTTCATGGGGTTCCCCGGTCTCGGATCCACGCCCCTGTATATCATTCCATTGGGTAAAACCCCGGATCGACAGATCGTCCAGAATTTCCTGCACCTCTTCGGTGAGCGATTGATTATAGGATATAAATATTGCTTTCATATTTTTTTCATTTTTTTAATTCGATGCTTTAGCCTGGGCTTTTTTAGCCCGCTTAATTTTCCCTACGCCAAAAATCGTATAGATGGTGGGGATCAGCACCAGCGTAACCAGCGTTGAAAAGGTAAGTCCGCCAAAAATGGCAATAGCCATCGGCCTCCACATCTCAGAGCCGCTACCTTTAGTGGCAATCATCGGAATCATGGCCAGGATCATGGTAAGGGAAGTCATCAGTACCGGTCGCAACCGGGAACGACCGGCAGAAACCACCGCTTCCTTCAGGGCGTATCCCCTGTTAACCAGCAGGTTGGTGTAATCCACCAGGATGATCCCGTTTTTCACTACGATCCCGATCAGCATGACCGCCCCGATCAGGGAGATGACGTTGATGGTGGTGTTGAAAATATAGAGCGACAGGAATACGCCGGTAAAGGCGAACGGGATGGAAAACATGATGATGAACGGTTCGCTCAGCGACTCAAACTGGGAGGCCATTACAATGTATACCAGGATCAGGGCCAGAACGAGTAACAGGAGTATACTGGTAAATGAATCTTTCATGTTTTCGGCACTTCCTCCGAATTCGATGCCTACATCCTTGGGTATGTCCATTTTTACAATTTCCTTTTCCAGTGCGGCTTTCACCGTTCCGATATCGGTACCGGAAAGGGCCGAGGATACGGTTACCGAACGCACTTTATTTTCCCGCTCGATATTTGGCGGGGAATAGAAGCGTTTCAATGTGGTAATCTCGCTCAGTTTCACGAGCTTACCCATCGGTGTGGGGATGGTGATGTTATTGATGTCCTCGGTCGACTGCCGGAATTTTTCGTCGTAACGGACGATCACATCATATTCGTTCCCGTTTTCCTTGTATTTGGTGGCGGTGAGCCCGGTAATCCGGTTTCGGACGGCACTGGCTACTGCGGCGGTATTTAATCCGAAGGAGGTCATCTTTGCATTATCCAGAACCAGTTGGAGCTCGGTCTTTTCCTTATCACGGCTGATCAGGATATCTTTGGTCCCTTTGATTCCCTTTAATGCTTCTGAGAGTTTCTCAGATAGGATATCGGTTTCATCAAAATCGTTTCCGTAAACCTTAACTTCCAGGTTGTTTCCACCGCCCATGCCCATCATTGCAGAGGCGCGCGAGGCACCCGGGTCGACAAAATATTTCTCCACTTCCGGCAGCACTTCAATATCTTTACGCATCTCATCCGAAATCTGAAAAATGTCGCGGACCCGCTCCTTGCGCGGTTTCATCTTAAAGGTATAGTTGATGATATAGTTACCGGTTTCAGAGAAGATGGCTGCCAGGCTGTTTTCATCGCCCGAACCGGCGCTGGTGGAGACAATCTCAATTTCAGGATATTTATGCCTGAACAGGGAATCGAGATACTGGGCCGTCTTGGCGGTTTCGTCGAGTTTGCTTCCCTGCGCCAGTTTCACCTGGGCGGCAATCCGGTCGTTATCCGAAGCGGGCATGAATTCCGATCCGATCAGTTTCAGCAGGAACATCGAGGATATAAATACGACGGTGGCAATCAGAACCACGGTCCAGCGATGTCCGGTTGCCCAGGTCAGGATCCGGTCGAAAATGTTGTCCATCTTCTCCAGTACCCTTTGAGAGAACCAGTAGATTTTACCGGTTACGCGTTTTTTATCCGGACTTTTTGCTCTCAGGATCCGGGATGCCAGCATCGGGGTCAGGGTCAGCGAAACCAAAACAGAGGTGGCCACTGTGATCGAAACCACCCATCCGAGGGGCTTGAAGAGGATGCCAGCGATGCCGCCCAGCATGGTTAACGGAAGGAATACCGCTATAATAGTGAGGGTGGAGGCAATGACCGCAAGGCTCACCTCGCTGGTGCCGTAAATGGCCGATTCACGGGCAAAACCCCCTTTCTCCAATTTTTTGGTGATGTTTTCCAGCACCACGATCGAGTCATCCACCACCATCCCGATCGCAATGGAGAGCGAGGACAAGGTGATGATGTTGATGGTTCCACCCGAAAGGTACATGTATATGAATCCGACGATCAGTGAGATCGGGATCGAAAGCGAGATGATGAAGGTCGCCCTCCAGCGGCCCAGGAAAAAGAATACTACGATGACCACAAACAACAGGGCATACAAAAGTGTTTCCGACAGGTTATTGATGGAATCCAGCGTGTTGACGGAGGAGTCCATCAAAATTTCAATTTTGACATCGGGCGGCAGGTTCTTCTGAATTTCGGCCACCTTTTTCTTGACTTTCTCGGCAACAGTTACGGTGTTGGCATCCGACTGCTTTTGGATCATGATCCGGATATTCTTGCCTCCATTGGCGCGCTCATAGGTTTTGATGTCCTTCAGGCTGTCGCGGATCGTGGCTACATCCCTCAGGTAAACTGTTTTCCCATTGATATTGCTGACAATGATATCCTTCACCACCTCGCTGCTGGGAAATTCTCCCTGAAGCCTGAGCTGGAGGTCTGATTTTCCCATTTCGAGGTTTCCTGATGGCAGGTTGATGTTGTTGGCAGCCAGGATTCCGGCAATCTGCTCGACCGTAAGGTTGTATGCATCGAGTTTCCGTGGATCGACATCGACCATGATTGCCCGCACAGGGGAACCGATCTGGATAATGTTCCCAACCCCTTCAACCCGGTTGAGCGGCTGGATGAACTTGGTGTCGAGGAGGTCCTTGATACCGGCATAGCTTTCGTTGGAAGTCACGGTATACATGACCACCGGCATCATGCTGGTGCTCACTTTGAAGATGGTCGGATTTTCCACATCCTCGGGCAGGTTCCGCTGGGCCATGCCCACGGCATCCCTGATTTCGTTGGTGGCTTCATCCAGGTTGGCGCCCCATTCGTATTCCAGAGTGACCACCGAAATGTTGTCTTTCGACTTGGATGAGATTTTTTTCAGGTTGGTCAGCGATCCGAACCCGTCTTCGAGTTTCCGGGTGATGTTCTGCTCCACATCGGCCGCATTGGCCCCGGGATAGAAAGTAAATACGGTTATGATCGGCGGATCAACCTTCGGAAAGAAGTCCACCGGTAGCTGAGTATAGGAGTAAAACCCGAAGATCACCACCCCGAAGAAAATCATGATGGTGCTGACGGGTTTTTTAACGGCGGTGCTGAATAAACTCATTGGGTGTTTTTTAAAATCAATTATTTTTAATCAGAAGGGCTTTCTGGTCTTCCAGTTTGTTCTGTCCCACTACCACGACTTCGTCTCCCTCGTTTACCCCTTCGGTTATTTCTATTTTATCATCAATCATCTGTCCGGTTTTCACCAATCTTTTTAAAGCTGTATTGTTCTTATTTATAAATACATACATGTCGTTCGTGCCGGTTTGCTTGATGATGGCAATGGAAGGAACCAGGATCGCCTCACCCTTTCCCAGGTCGAGCCGGATCTTGGAAAACATTCCCGGCCGTAACTTCAGGTTGCCGTTCGGGATTTTCACCTCCACGGTAAAGGTTTTGGTGGCATTATCGATGGTGGGGTATATCCGATAAATTTCACCGGTAAGGTACATATCCGGATAGATTTCGGAATTAATTTCCGCTTTCATTCCGAGGGTGATCTGTGGAAAGTAGGAGGCGGAAATGCCAAGCAGGGCCTTCAGCTTATCAATCTGTACAATCGAAACGATGGCGGCTTTCCCGATGGCGGGCACGGGGGCCCCCGAATAGATCTCTCCGTCCTCAAAATATTTCCCGGATATCACACCGCTGAACGGCGCCCGGATCTGCGTATTCTGCAATAAAAACTGATAACTGGTTTTGGCAACCTCATAGGCTGATTTTACCTGGTCGTACTGCTGGTCGGCAATGCTGTTGGTTTTTTTCAAGGTGTCGAGCCTTCGGAAATTGGTTTCCAGGGTCATCATGTTGATGCGCGCCTGCTCGAGGTTGGTGCGGTCCATTAAAGCCACCACCTGGTCTTTTTTGACCCGGTCGCTGATTTCCACATTTATTTTTTCAATCCGGCCCGGAGTCGAGGGGGCGAGGTGAACTTCCTCGAAAGGAATCAGCGTGGAGGTATAATCGATGGTTCGGGTGATGGCAGTTTTCGTGGCCACCATGGTTTTAACCGGAACGGCCGGATCGGGGGTGCTGACTTCAGGGACGGTGCTTTTGGCATCTTTGGAAGTGCAAGCAGTTCCGAGGGCCAAAATTCCCGCTGCAACTGATAAGGTCAGGATTTTCATGGAGTTCATATTTCGATTTTTTAAAGTTTACTATTGATTTTACGAAGCGATAATTCGGCATTGAGCAACTGCAGGATAATGCCGGTATAATTTGATTCTGCCGTGAGGTAATCATTGTTGGAACTGGTCAGCTCAAGACTGGAAATCACCC